>JAOUNK010000009.1 GCA_029881015.1 Gammaproteobacteria bacterium
CGTCATGCTGTAATCGCCCGAAAGCGACAACTGGGGCAGGTAGGCACTGCGAGCCTGGGGTTTGGCCTCGAGCGCGGCCAGGCGCCTGGCCTCGGCTTCGTGAATCTGCGGGTCACTCTGTAATGCTTGCTGGTAAATCTCCAGCAATGACGCGGCGTCGGCCGATACTGGAAGGGCGATGATGCAGCTCGCAAGCAATAAGGCGTTGATATTTCGTAATTTATTCATTTCTTACCGTTCCAGGTAGTGGCCCGCCGACGGGCGCTAGGTGTTATAGTCTACTATATCACCAAACCAGTTGTGAAGATGCGCTTCAGGTCTTAGATGCAAGAGGCCGCTAACTGGTTTCGTTTAATTCAAAAAGAAAACTGTGGGGGCAGCGCACCGTGTACCAGCGGCGCAAGGTCCGTCTCGAATAGTGACACGGTCTGCCAGTCGTGGTCATCCGTTCGCTCGATCAGTTTGGCCTGCATGGCCGGGCTGTCGCCGGTCACGACGAACAGGCGACCACCCGGGCCCAGGGCTTCCACGAAGCGCGGGTCGAACGACTGGACCGAACCGGTCACCGCGATTGCATCGAAAACGCCGTCCGGGAGTTCTCTTGTGCCGTCCATCTGCAGCAACTCGACGTTGCCGATCCCCTCGTCGTCGAGCTTCGCGGATGCCGAGTCCACGAAGTCCGCGTAGATGTCGATACTCGTGACGTGAGCCGCCAGGCGTGCGAGGCATGCCGTCATGAAGCCGCTGCCCGTCCCGATCTCAAGCACGTTCTCATTGCCGCGCAGACCCAGGGCCTGCAGCAGGCGTCCCTCGAGCGTCGGCGTCATCATGTGTTCTCCATGCCCGATCGGGATCGCGACATCGGCGAAAGCCAGGGATTCGAAACCTGCCGGCACGAAGTGTTCGCGCGGCAATTCCCTGAGCATCGTGAGAACATCTTCGTCGTAAACGTTCCAGCCACGAACCTGCTGGTTGACCATCTGCAGTCGTGCAAACTCGGTATTCATGTGTGTCTTACCTGTAACTCTATGAAACTAAGCAACTATCTATTTCGCTTTCGCATCTCGTGCGCGACGTGAAAAAGAACCTTATGACAGCCAGTTCGGAATTATGGTGAATCGCCGCGGTAGGCATAGTCTGCTGGGATATGCTTACCCGAAGATGCGTCTTGAGCCCTGAAAAAAAGCAATCATATCAAATGATCCCCACCAAACTGTCTACGCAATAATTCGGGCTCTGGATGACTTCCACGTTAACAATCATCGCGCTGGCAACCCTGGCCCTGGTGGCCACCGGGGCGAGCCTGTACCTGTGGACGACACGCCGGAAGATACTCGCTCGCGTCTCGCGACTCAACGTCGAAACACTGGAAGCATCGCGAGATGCATCTGTGGGCCACCGTCTCAGCATTCCGAACGATCCGGAAACGGCGCAACTCGCGCACACCGTCAATCGACTGTTCGATGCGCTCGGTGAGCGCGACGAAAAAATCCAGGGCCGGGATCGGCTGTTCAAGGACTTCGCACGAACTCTTCCCGAGATTGTCCTGATTCACACCGAGAAGATCCTCCTGGCCAACGAGTCGGCGGCCAGCCTTGTCGGGCTCGAGCCCGCGCAGCTGGTGGGCCGCGAGATTGCCGATCTCGTGAAGCCAGCCTACCGGGCATTGTTTCGCAAGACCGTCGCCAAGCGGCTGGCCGGTGAAAACGCGCCACGTCGCATCGAGATGCAGCTGATCAACGGCAACCAGACCGGGCTGTGGGTCGAGGCGCAGAGCTCGAATATCGAATTCCAGGGGCGCAAGGCGATCCTGACCGTCGCACGCGACGTCAGTCACCGCAAGAGCCTCGAGGTCTCGTTGTCGCGCAGCAAGCGCCAGGCCCAGTACACGCTCGAGTCGATCTCCGAGGGCGTAATCACTACGGACAACGATGGCCGTATCGATTACATGAACCTCGCGGCAGAGACGCTGCTCGGCACCAATCGCGACGATGCGTCGGGCCATCGTATTGGCGAACTGTTCAAACTGGTCGATGATGCCGATCGTCGCCCGCTTGGCGACCCGGTCGAGCGCTGCCTCGCCATGCGGCGCCGGGTCAACATGGGTCGTCGCGCCGTCCTGGTCACGGTTGACGGCGAACACGAACACTCCGTGGAGCTTACGGCCTCACCCGTACGCGGGCCGAGCAACAGCATTTCCGGCACGGTCGTCGTCTTCCACGATGTCAGCGAGTTGCGCGGACTGACGCGCAAGATGTCCTACCAGGCAACCCACGATCCGCTGACCGGCCTGATCAATCGACGAGAATTCGAGCGCCGCCTCGATGAGGCGATGGATTCCGCACATGCCGACGAAGCGGTGCACATGTTGTTCTACATGGACCTGGATCGATTCAAGGCCGTTAACGACAGTTGCGGTCACATGGCGGGCGACAACATGCTTCGCGAGGTTGCCGCGCTGATCAAGGACCAGGTTCGTGACTCGGACTTCGTCGGTCGTCTCGGCGGCGATGAATTCGGGGCGCTGCTG
The DNA here is from genome assembly GCA_029881015.1 of Gammaproteobacteria bacterium. GTDB lineage: Bacteria > Pseudomonadota > Gammaproteobacteria > Steroidobacterales > Woeseiaceae > UBA1847. Next base: position 2,531 of record JAOUNK010000009.1, read on the forward strand.
ATAGGCTGCCCGATTGTCAAGGCGCGCCAGATTGCGACCGACATATGCAATGCCGTCGCCGACTACCGCTTCGTGTGGAAAGACAAGATCTTCAACATTGGTATTTCGGTTGGTCTCGTCGAGATTTCTCACGCGAGCGGTACCCTGCAGGATGTCATGAGTGCCGCGGATTCTGCCTGCTACATGGCAAAGCAGCAGGGCAGGGGGCAGGTGCATATTTACTCGGCCCGCGACGAAGCCATTGCGCGCGAGCGAGGCGATATTCAGTGGCTGCGCCACCTGCAGACCGCTTTGCACGAAGACAGTTTCGAGCTGGCGATACAGCCCATCATCGCCATGCGCGGCGGGAGCGACTCCGGCCCCGCGGTCGAAGTCCTGATTCGACTCAACGACGGGCGCGGTCGCTCCACGGATTCCGCCGAGTTCCTGAGGCCGGCCGAGCGCTACCAGATGATGCCGCAGATCGATCGCTGGGTAGTCAATGCAACGCTGGCCGCTATTTCAGGTGGCGAGATCAAGCTTCCGGGCCACCGCAGTTGCGCGATCAATCTCTCCGGGCAGACGCTCGGCGACGAAGCGTTTCTCGGCTTCGTGGTGGATGTGCTCGATCGTTCGGGTGTGGCACCGTCGGCAATCTGTTTCGAAGTCACCGAAGGCGCCATCCTGTCGAACGTGCAGCAGGCACAGCGGTTCATCGAGGTTCTGCATGGTATCGGCTGTGAGTTTTCGCTCGATGACTTCGGCAGCGGACTCGGCTCGTTCTCGAGCCTCAAGCACCTGCCGATCGACTACCTGAAGATTGACGGAACCTACACACGCAACCTGCAAACGGACCTCGTCAACCAGGAAATGGTTGCCGCGATGATCAAGCTCGCCCGCACGATGGAGTTCCAGATCGTGGCTGAACAGGTTGAGCACCAGGATGACTTCGACTGGTTGCGAGATGTGGGCGTGGACTTCGTGCAGGGGCGCTTCATCGAGGCGCCGGCCTTGCTCGGCACCGGCAATACCGGGACGTACCGGGTTCTCAATTCCTAGTCCGCTACTCGCTGTTCCAAGCGGCTATTTCGGGACGCGCATCGTTTCCCTGATCGTTTTAGGTTCGCGACGATCGTGAACGTCGTTCGTCGATGGCCATAGTCTACAGGTAACAAAAAAGCCGCTGGACGAATCCAGCGGCTTTTTCTTTTCCTTCAGGTTGACGTCTTAGCCAACCAGCAGCGGGACCATCAGCAGCGCTACGATGTTGATGATCTTGATCAGCGGGTTGATCGCCGGACCGGCCGTATCCTTGTACGGATCGCCGACGGTGTCGCCCGTGACGGCAGCCTTGTGGGCGTCAGAGCCCTTGCCGCCGCAGTTGCCGTCTTCGATGTATTTCTTGGCGTTGTCCCAGGCACCACCACCGGCGGTCATCGAGATAGCGACGAACAGACCCGTGACGATTGTGCCCAGGAGCAGGCCGCCCAGGGCCTCAACGCCCAGGGTGAAACCAACGATCAGCGGCACAGCGATCGGCAGCAGCGACGGTATGACCATTTCCTTGATTGCGGCCTTGGTCAGCAGGTCGACAGCGCGGCTGTAATCCGGCTTGCCCGTACCTTCCATGATGCCTTCGATCTCGCGGAACTGGCGACGTACTTCTTCGACCACGGCACCGGCTGCGCGGCCAACGGCTTCCATGGCCATGGCGCCGAACAGGTACGGTACGAGGCCGCCGATGAACAGGCCGATAATGACGCGGTAATCGTTGAGCAGGAACGTCACGTCCATGCCCGCCGTGACCAGCGCGTTGTTGTAGTCCGCGAACAGTACGAGTGCTGCGAGGCCGGCCGAGCCAATGGCGTAGCCCTTGGTGACGGCCTTGGTCGTGTTGCCAACGGCATCGAGCTGATCCGTGATCTTGCGAATCTCGGGCGGCAGTTCGGCCATCTCGGCGACACCACCGGCGTTGTCCGTGATCGGCCCGAAGGCGTCGAGCGCAACGATGACACCGGTCATCGACAACATGGTCGTTGCGGCGATGGCGATGTTGTAAAGGCCGCCATACGCAACGCCTTCCGGCGCAAGCTGGAACGCGCCCCAGATGCTGGCGCAGACGGCCAGTACCGGCAGTGCCGTCGCTTTCATCGAAATACCGAGGCCTGCAATGATGTTGGTTGCGTCACCCGTGAGCGATGCGTTCGCAATCGTTCTTACCGGCTTGAAGTCCGTACCGGTGTAGTACTCGGTGATGACCACCATTGCAGCCGTCAGCGCGAGTCCGATCAGCGAGGAGTAATAGATATTCATGGCTGCGCCTGTGCTGCCCATCATCATCTTGGTGACGAAGTAGAAAGCAACAGCCGCCAGCAAGCCGGAGACGATCATGCCCTTGTACAGAGCGCCCATGACTTTGCCGCCGTCGGATGTCTTGACGAAGAACGTGCCGAGAATCGAAGCGACGATCGAAACCGCACCCAGTACCAGCGGATACAGGACCGCCTGGTTACCGTAGGCAACAACGAGACTGCCGAGCAGCATGGTTGCGATAATCGTAACAGCGTAGGTCTCGAACAGGTCAGCGGCCATACCGGCGCAGTCACCGACATTGTCACCAACATTGTCGGCGATAACGCCCGGGTTACGGGGGTCGTCTTCGGGGATGCCTGCTTCGACCTTGCCGACCAGGTCGGCGCCGACGTCAGCACCCTTGGTGAAGATGCCGCCACCGAGTCGCGCGAAGATCGAGATCAGCGAACCGCCGAAGGCGAGGCCGACCAGGGCATGGATGGCGTGATCGACGGTCGAGCCCATCCTCAGCATGATCGTGTAGTAACCGGCAACGCCGAGCAGGCCAAGGCCGACGACGAGCATGCCCGTGATGGCGCCGCCCTTGAAAGCGATATTCAGTGCCGGGTTCACGCCCTTGGTCGCCGCCTCGGCGGTACGCGTGTTGGCGCGTACCGAGACGAACATGCCGATGTAACCGGCAAGGCCTGAAAAGACAGCGCCGATCACAAAGCCGATCGCCGTCGCCCAATCCAGTGCGAAACCAAGAACCAGCGCAAGCACGACGCCGACCATGCCAATGGTCATGTACTGGCGATCCATGTAGGCCTTGGCACCTTCCTGGATTGCCGCGCCGATTTCCTGCATGCGGGCGTTGCCTGCAGGCTGCTTGAGAACCCACTGTGTAGTGACCACTCCGAACAGGATGGCGAGTCCGCCAGCACCAATCGAGAGCCACAGGGCTAACTCTTCAGACATCAGATATCTCCTGACTGTTATTATTTAAGTGTCAAACGCTACCGCAGGCACAAGCCGCTCTGGCGAGCGCAAGCATGCGTTCGATGGTGAAAATCCCCAATAGAATTGTTTTTCCGGCTGAGCCGGCCGCGAATCATACCACAAATTTGGTGCCAATCTTTGGCTTCACCGGGCGCATTTTCAGCCGGGCGGTTTTTGGTAAGCCATTGATATATGGAGGGTAATTCTCTCCCTTGATCAGGGGCTCGAGGTAACGGCGGCAGGCGGCCGTGATGCCGAAGCCGTCCTTGGTGATGTAACTCTTGGGCAGCATTTTTTCCTTGTTCGCGATGCGACCCAGCGGCGCCGCATCGATTTTCCAGCGATAGGGTTTGTCCGCCAGGCGCTTGATCACGGGCATGATGGCCGTCTTACCCTGGATGGCGTACTCGACCGCCGCCTTGCCGACCGCGTAAGCCTGCCTGACGTCCGTGTCCGAGGCGATGTGCCGGGCCGAACGCTGCAGGTAGTCGGCGATCGCGTAGTGATACTTGAGTCCGAGGTTGTCGCGGACCATCTGGGCAACGACGGGCGCCACGCCGCCGAGCTGCGCGTGGCCGAAGGCATCGCGCGTGCCCTGGTCGGCCAGGAACTTGCCGTTAGCATACTGGGCGCCTTCGCTGACGACGATCACGCAGTAGCCATAGTTCGCGACGCATTGCCGTACCTTCTTCAGGAACTCGCGTGTCTTGAACGGGACTTCCGGGAACAGGATGATGTGCGGCGCGTCGGCGGGTGTTTTGCCGGCGAGGCCGCCTGCTGCAGCGATCCAGCCCGCGTGACGCCCCATCACCTCGAGCACGAATACCTTGGTCGACGTCTCGGCCATCGACGCAACGTCCATGGCGGCTTCCTGGGTGGAAACGGCGACGTACTTCGCGACCGAGCCGAACCCCGGGCAGGTGTCCGTGATCGGCAGGTCGTTGTCGACGGTCTTGGGGATGCCGAGGCAGGTCACGGGGAAACCCATCTTCCTGGAAATCTGCGACACCTTGTGCGCCGTATCCATGGAGTCGTTGCCGCCGTTGTAGAAGAAGTAGCCGATGTCGTGAGCCCTGAAGACCTCGATGAGGCGCTCGTACTCGGCGCGGTTTTCCTCGATGCCCTTCAACTTGTACCTGGCCGACCCGAAAGCGCCGCCCGGCGTGTGCATCAAGGCGGCAATGGCCGCTGCGCTTTCCTTGCCGGTATCGACCATGTTCTCTGTCAGTGCCCCGATAATGCCGTTGCGGCCGGCATAGACATTGGCGATCTTGCCGGGGTACTTGCGCGCTGTTTCGATGACGCCGCAGGCCGATGCATTGATGACGGCGGTGACACCGCCCGACTGGGCATAGAACGCGTTCATTGCAGACATGGTTCGATTCCTGTTTCGCTTGGTGGAAAGGTCGCAAGGATACCTCGCATTGACGGCAAAGTCCTTTGCGAGTAGCGTACTTCGCCCTGATTATTTCCATGAGACAGAGCAATGCGAATAGTACTTCTTGGCGCGCCCGGATCCGGCAAGGGAACCCAGGCAAAGAAACTGATGGCCGACAGGAATATTCCGCAGATATCGACTGGCGACATGCTGCGCGAGGCGGTGGCCAATGGCACGCGCTTCGGTCTCAAAGCCAGGTCCATCATGGAGGCCGGCAACCTCGTGCCCGATGAAGTCGTGCTCGGCATTATCAGCGAGCGCCTGAGCCAGCCCGACACACAGGACGGTTTTGTTCTCGATGGATTTCCGCGGACGACGCAGCAGGCGCTGGATCTCGAGGAGCTCCTCGACCAGATGGGTACGCCGCTCGACACCGCCGTTCTCATGGATGTCGATCTCGACATTCTCATGAAGCGCCTGACCGGTCGCCGTACCTGCTCGCTCACAGGCAAGTTGCTGAACGTCTACTTTTCCTCGCAGGAAGAGATTGATGAATGCAGGAGCGCGGGCGGCGAACTGATCCAGCGCGAGGACGACAACGAAGAGACGATCGGCAATCGCCTGGACGTCTACCGCGAAAGCACGGAACCGTTGATCGAGTTCTACAGGGAACGGGACAAGCTGACGACGATCAACGCGGAAGGCACCATCGACGAGGTGTATGAGCGCCTGACCGCCGCGCTCTAGGACGCGACGGGGCCTGGAGCCCATGCGTCAAACGCTCTGACCCCGGTTTAGCCGGTCTCGAGCAAACTCTCGAGTTTGTTGCCGATGAGCTCGGCGCGCCAGCCGGTGAAGACACGCGAGTTGCGGTGGCCGGAAACGACCACGGCCGACAATTCGCGCTTTGAAGCCACCGTTTCCGCCACGATACCGAGCTCTGTCGCACACGCGGCCACGCGCGACTGCATTTCCTTGAGCAGGGCCTTCTGCCTTGCATCCGGCGGGCGAGGAGGGTCGTAACCGCCATCGTCTTTCCCTGCCGCAGCGATCAGGCCGAGCAGCTGCCGCCCCACACGTTGTACGAGTTTCGGCGGCACACCCTGGATGTCCGCCATGGCGGCTTCCGTTGCGGGCAGATTCCAGGCGATATCGAGAAGCACGTTGTCGCGCATGATCCACTGGCGAGGTCGGTCACGCTTTATCGCTTCCGCTTCGCGCCAGGCGGCGAGCTTTACAGCGGCAGCGCGTCTGCGGCCCCGGAAGGCTCGTGCACCTTTCAGGCGCTCGATCGCCTGGCTTTCACCGATGTCGTAGAGCGTCGGGTCAAGCAGCCACAGCGAGTCTTCCCGAGCCCACGCCAGCCGCCCATGCTCCTCGAGGCGCTCGGTCAGGATCTGGCAGGCCGGCAGCAGATACTCGACGTCCTCCGCCGCGTATTCGAGGTACTCGTCACGGAGCGGCCGCTTGCTCCAGTCCGCACGCGTGTGGGACTTGTGAATCTCGACGTCGAAGAGTTCCTTGACGAGTCCCGCATAGCCCATCTGCGCGGGATATCCCAGGAGCCCGGCCGCGACCTGCGTGTCGAAAATCGATGTCGGCATCGCGCCCGCTGCCTGGTAGATAACCTCGATGTCCTGCCGGGCCGAGTGCAGGACCCAGTCATGCGTCAGGATTTCTTTCCAGAATGCGTCCTGCGCATGACCCGCCAACGGGTCCGCGCACCAGATCTCATCGGGTGTCGCAATTTGCGTCAGGCACAGCTGCGCGAAGTACGTGCGTTCACGCATGAACTCGGTATCGATTCCCAGCTGTCCCTCGCTTTGCAACTGCGGGACCAGGGAGTCGGGCTCTTCAACGAATTGGTAGTGAGGCATCAAAAGGCGCAGGCGAAAATCGGACACAGAGGTTAACATGCCCACATCATGCTGGCCCTGCTGCAAACACTGCTCGACATCATTCGCCTGCGGAAAGGGCCCGACGCCATACCGCATTCCACGGTGCTGCTTGCCATCGTTGTCGCGTTCTGGCTGTTCGTCGAGATCCTCGGCGGGTTGATCGTGCCACGCTTTGGCGGGCTGTCGGCCTCCGGGCTGGCGATCACGTTGCTCGGTCTTGTTATCTTTGCGCTACTGGCGACGCTCGATGGCAGGAACGCACGCATGCTGCAAATGCTGACGGCGATGATCGGTTGCGGGGCCATTTTCGCTTTCGTCCTGACGCTGGTCCTGGCCGTCGCCCTGCGTCTCCAGCAGTTCGCGCTTGTGCCGTTGCTTGCGTTGCTTTCCGTCTGGAGCGTCACGTTGTTTTCCGTCATTGTCGAAGGTCACATATTGTCCCGAACCCTGGAGCGCCCCCGGCCAGTCGGCGTGATTGCCGCATTCCTGGTCTTTGCACTCCAGTTCTACCTCAGCGCGACCTTCAACCCGTCGTCAGCCGCGGCTGCCTGAGTTCAGAATGCATATACACATACTTGGAATTTGTGGGACCTTCATGGGAGGCGTGGCCGCGCTGGCAAGGGCGGCCGGGCACGAGGTGACAGGTTGCGATCGCAACGTGTACCCGCCGATGAGCACGCAGCTCAAATCGCTCGGTATCCAGGTTCACGAAGGCGTCGACGCGGGCCAGCTCGAGGTCAAACCGGACTGCGTCGTGGTGGGCAACGTCATGAGTCGCGGCGTCGAGGTCGTCGAGGCCATGCTGGATAGTGGCATGCCGTACAAGTCCGGCCCGGCCTGGCTGGCGGAGAATGTGCTCAACGATCGCCACGTACTGGCAGTAGCAGGAACCCATGGCAAAACCACCACCGCCAGCATGCTGGCCTGGATTCTCGATGACGCAGGGCATGCGCCGGGCTTCCTGATTGGTGGCATTCCGACAGACTTCGGCACATCGGCACGATTCGGCGAGTCCAGGTACTTCGTTGTTGAGGCCGACGAATACGACACGGCCTTCTTCGACAAGCGCGCCAAGTTTGTGCATTACCGGCCGAATACGCTGGTTCTGAACAACCTCGAGTACGACCACGCCGATATCTACAAGGACATGGACGCTATCCTCTGGCAGTTCCACCAACTGCTGCGCACGGTGCCGGGCAATGGCCGAATCGTAATGAACGGTGCGGACGAGAACCTGCGGCGGCTCATCGGCCAGGGCTGCTGGACGCCGGTCGAGACGTTCAGTACCGGGGGCGGTGCCGACTGGACGGCCCGCTTTGGCGACAAGGTCGAGCGGCATATCGGCATGCAGGGTCCCGGTGGCCGGGCCAGTGAGACGCGCTGGAAGATAGGCGGTCTGTACAATCTCGAAAATGCGCTTGCGGCCGTTGCGGCGGCAGCGTCAGCGGGTGTGTCGCTCGAACAGGCGGTTGACGCCATGTCCCGGTTCGAGGGCGTGAAGCGACGCATGGAACGGACGGCGACCGTGGCCGATATCGCGATCTACGACGATTTCGCGCACCACCCGACGGCGATTGCAAAGTCCATCCGGTCGATGCGCAAGCGCTACCCGGGTCACCGGGTCGTCGTCGCGTTCGAGCCACGATCCAACACGATGAAACTCGGTGTGCATAACGACCAGCTCGCGGAGTCGCTGCAGGGCGCCGACCTCGTGTGGATGTTCCGCCCCGACGGGCTGCCCGACGAATTCTACAAGAGCCTGCGGAGCCTGGGCGGCAAGCTTCGTGTGTTCGATGACTACGATCGGCTCGTCAACGACATGTCCACGCGCGTGCTCGGCGGCGACCAGGTCGTGTTCATGAGCAACGGTGGCTTCGGGTCGGCGCGCCAGACATTGACGGCGCTGCTACAACGCACCCGTGGTTCCTAGGGGCCTCGTAGCACCCGAATACCAGCCAAACGCGTTACAAGGGTCTATATTCAGGGTGTGAACGTACCGCTTTTCCCGTTGAATACCGTCTTGTTCCCGGGCGGGCCCCTGCCGCTGAGAATTTTCGAACCTCGTTATCTCGACATGATCAGCCGCTGCATGAAGAACGATGCGCCGTTCGGCGTCTTGCTGATCAAGAACGGGCGGGAGGTCGGGCCGGCCACGACCCATTCGACCGGCACCCTGGCGAAGGTCAGCGACTGGTACCAGGGGAGTGATGGCCTGCTGGGCGTCACCGCAACAGGCACCGAGCGCTTCCGGCTGCTGCGGGCCGAACGCCGGCACGATGGACTGAACACCGGCGACATCGAGATTCTACCTGCGCTGCCGCCCACGATCTTGCCTGACGAGTTTCAGTTCCTGCCGCCCATTCTCGAGAGGGTCATGAACGATCTCGGCCGCCTCTATGAGAACCTCGAGCGGCGTTTCGACGACGCGGCCTGGGTTGCACACCGCTTCGTCGAGATCCTGCCGATCGGTCTCGAACAGAAGCAACTCTGGCTCGAAAGCGATGATGTACCGGCTTGCCTCGGGATGATCAGGGAGGTCCTTCACGGCGACTGATAGGGGGAATTACACGTAGTGTCGTGCACGATGCACTATCGGTCACTCGCGCAGCCGGCCCGACCTGGTCGTTCTAGAGGCTGCTGAACACCCGGGCCGCGGCGGCGATGGTCTGATCGAGATCATCGTCGCTGTGCGCCGCAGATACGAAGCCGGCTTCGAACGCCGACGGCGCCAGGTACACACCTTCATCCAGCATGCCGTGGAAGAACGCCTTGAACCGCTCGGCGTCGGCTGCTGCAACCTGCGCGTAAGACCGGACCGGACCCTGGTCCGTGAAGACGAGGCCAAACATGCCGCCCTTGCACTCCAGCGAGACCGGGATGCCCGCCTCGGCCGCTGCCGCGGTCAGGCCGTCGACGAGACGCTTCGTTTTGGCCGTCAGCGCGGTCCAGAAGGCGTCATTGTCGATCAGCTCCAGCGTCTTCAGTCCGGCAGCCATGGCGACGGGGTTACCGGACAGGGTGCCCGCCTGGTAGACGGGGCCGTCCGGGGCGATGCTCGCCATGACGTCAGCCCGGCCGCAGTAAGCCGCCGCCGGCATGCCGCCACCGATAACCTTGCCGAGCGTGGTGATGTCGGGTGCGATGCCATACAGCGACTGCGCGCAACCGCGCGCCACGCGGAAGCCCGTCATTACCTCGTCGAAGATCAGCAGGGCGCCGGCCTTCGTGCACTCGTCCCGCAGCGTTTCGTGGAAACCTGCGACAGGGGGCACCATGTTCATGTTGCCGGCAATCGGCTCGACGATGACGCACGCGATCCGGTCGCCAACCTCGGCGAACGCGGCCTTTACCGCGTCGCTGTCGTTATACGGGAGCGTAATCGTGTGTTCTGCCAGACCGGCCGGAACGCCCGGCGAGCTCGGTACGCCGAGGGTAAGCGCGCCCGACCCGGCCTTGATCAGCAGGGAGTCCGAATGGCCGTGGTAGCAGCCCTCGAACTTGACGATCTTGTCGCGGCCTGTGTGGCCACGCGCAAGCCGAATGGCGCTCATCGTGGCTTCGGTGCCCGAGCTGACCATGCGCACCTTGTCCACGGACGGCAGCATGCTGCAGATCTTTTCGGCGATCGCCGTTTCCAGTACGCAAGGCGCTCCGAAGCTGAGTCCGTTTCTTGCTGTGGCAACCACGGCCTCGATCACCTCCGGGTGCGCATGCCCGAGGATCATCGGACCCCATGAGCCGACATAGTCGATGAATTCCCTGCCGTCCTCGGATTTCACGCGCGCGCCCGCGGCGCTCTTGAAAAAGACGGGTTCACCGCCGACGCCGGCAAATGCGCGCACCGGGGAATTCACGCCGCCGGCAATGAACTTGCGGGCATCAGTATAAAGACTCATGGTATTCCTCCTGAAGAGGAGGGGATGCTACCGGACTGTCGCGGGCTCACTCAACTGATGAATACCGAAACCCCGCTTCTCGAGGAGTGCCGGCACGCCCTCCGGGCCAACGAGATGCAGCGCGCCCACGACGACGAGGTAGTCCTGCTCGTCGTCGAGCCAGGCCGCGACAGTCTCCGCCCAGCGCCGATTGCGGCTGCTGATCAGTACCTCGCGCAGTTCTTCCTGCCCCACCGTGGCGGTCAGCAGGGCCTCCTCCAGGGCCGCGGTGTCACCGCGGTGCCAGGCATCGATCAGTTCATCGATCGACTCGCTCAGTGCAGCGCCTTCGGCCAGCGTCTGTAACAGCATCTTGCGTTGTGCCTCGATCGGCAAACCGTCGAGAAACGACAACTGTTCGTCGACCGTCTCGAGCCCTTCGATGGGTTTGCCGTCGGCGGCAGCGCGCCGTGTCATGGTCATCTCGACGCCCAGCATGGGGTTGAACCCGATGCGATACAGCATCAGGAGTTCTACCGTCATCGCGGCCAGCCAGGGTTTGCTCTGCTCGAGCATGTCGAGCGGTATGTCGATAATGGCGGCGGCTTCGCTCGCCGTGGCGAATGCCTCCTCGCCCAGGAGATCGCGCAACGTCCTGCCATCGGTCATGACGCCGGCGCGATTGAACGCTGCCTGCGCACGCAGCGGATCCATGTCGTCCATGTCGAGTTCCATCACGACAACCTCTGCATCGCGGTAGGCGTTGTCGATAACGCCGGGTAGCGGGTGATCGTGTTCGCGCAGCAGGTGGACAGAACCCAGCAGGTAGACCGAATTCGTCTCGCCCGCGACGCGCCACAGTGTGACGGGATGCGCCCGGTCGTCGGCGCTCGCGCTCGCGCATACGACACACAGCAGCAGGCAGGGCCAGCGCATCATGTGTCGACCCAGGCAATTTCGGTATCGACGCTGCCGTCCGGGTTGAGTTCGATACGACGATAGGCAGGCGGCTTGTCATCCACGGCGAATTCGTCGCTACGCGGCTTGAACTGCCGGCAGGTAGACGGCGTGGCGACAATGCGTATGCCCTGGTGGTCCCCGTCGTATTCCTGGTGGACGTGTCCAAACGCTGCGATACGCACTCGCTCGAGCGTCCTCAGGCGCTCGAGGACTTCTTCACCGTTCTCGAGCCCCACGGTGTCGAGCCAATTGCTGCCCATCGGTATCGGCGGGTGGTGCAGGCAGACCATGACGTGTTTCGCCGCACCGCCCACGACGATATCGGTAAGCCGTTCGAGTTCCGCGTTGCTGACGCGGCCCCCGGCGGTGCCTGTTACGCAACTGTCGATACCGACGATCAGCCAGTCGCCGAGCGTTTCGTAGGCGCAGTAGGAGAACGGCGGGCGGCCGCAGACAGGGCGCATGAGGTCGCGCACGTCATGGTTGCCAGGCACACAGTGAACGCGAAGATTCAGTGGCAGCATCAGGTCGCGGAAGCGCTCATAGGCGTCCGCGGTGTCATCCTGGATGATGTCGCCGGTGACCAGCACGCGGTCAGCGCGCCAGTCACCGGCTTCGTAATGATCAAGCACCCGTTGCAGGGTCGCGTAAGTCACCGTGCCACGAAGTTCGCCATCGGGTGTCGCAAACAGATGTGGATCCGTCAGGTGCAATACCCGAATGGACCCGTTGTTACCTTCCGCAGGTGCTTGAATAGGCAGGTCCCTTAGTAGCGGTAATGCTCAGGCTTGTACGGCCCGTCTTTCTCGACGCCGATGTACTTCGCCTGTTCGTCGGACAGCTTGGTGATCTTCGCTCCGATACGATCGAGGTGCAAGCGCGCGACTTTCTCATCGAGATGTTTCGGCAGTACGTAGACCTTGTTTTCGTAGTTCTCGCCGTTCCGCCAGAGTTCGATCTGTGCCAGCACCTGGTTGGTGAACGAATTGGACATCACGAAACTCGGGTGGCCTGTGGCGCAGCCGAGGTTCACGAGGCGACCTTCGGCCAGCAGGATAATGCGCTTGCCGTCAGGGAAGATCACATGATCGACTTGCGGCTTGATGTTCTCCCACTCGAACTTGTGCAGGTAGGCGACATCTATTTCGTTGTCGAAATGACCGATGTTGCAAACGATGGCCTGGTCGCGCATGCGCTCCATCTGCGGTCCCGTGACGACGTGGTAGTTGCCGGTCGCGGTCACGACGATGTCCACCTGGTCGCAGATCTCGTCGAAGTCGACGACGCGATAGCCTTCCATTGCCGCCTGCAGTGCACAAATCGGATCGATCTCCGTCACCCAGACCGTGGCGCCGAGCCCTTTGAGCGACTGCGCACAGCCTTTGCCGACATCGCCGTAGCCGCAGACGACAGCAACCTTGCCCGCAATCATGACGTCGGTCGCCCGCTTGATGCCGTCGACGAGCGACTCACGACAGCCGTACAGGTTGTCGAACTTGGACTTCGTGACCGAGTCGTTCACGTTGAACGCCGGGCACAGCAGGGCGTCGTCAGCCATCATGTCGTAGAGGCGCTTGACGCCGGTCGTGGTTTCCTCCGAGAGGCCTTTGACGTTCTTCATGATGTCGGGGTACTTGTCGTGCAGGATGAGCGTGAGGTCGCCGCCGTCGTCGAGGATCATGTTCGGCAGCCAGCCGTCGGGGCCGTTGATCGTCTGTTCGACGCACCACCAGTACTCGTCCTCGGTCTCACCCTTCCAGGCGAAGACCGGGATACCCGCGGCGGCGATGGCGGCCGCGGCGTGGTCCTGCGTGGAGAAGATGTTGCACGACGACCAGCGAATGTCGGCGCCGAGTTCCCGCAAGGTCTCGATCAGGACCGCCGTCTGGATCGTCATATGCAGGCAGCCGGTCAGGCGTACGCCGGCGAGCGGCTTCTGGCCCTTGTATTCTTCACGCAGCGCCATGAGGCCGGGCATTTCCGTCTCGGCGATGTTGATTTCCTTGCGGCCCCAGTCGGCGAGCGAAATGTCGGCGACCTTGTAGTCGTTCTTCTGAATGGCAACGGCTTGGCTGCTCATAAGTCTTTCTCCTAAATTAGGTGCCGGACACCGTATTTCGTCCGGGTGGTTGGATACCTGAAACCATATTTTCGAAATACGGTGTCCGGTACCCTAATTTGCGGCGTTTTCCAGCGCCTCGGCTTTGTCGGTCCGTTCCCAGCTCAGGTCGATGTCTTCGCGCCCAAAGTGCCCGTAGGCAGCGGTTTGCTTGTAGATCGGCCTGATCAGGTCGAGCATCGTCAGGATGCCATACGGCGTCAGATCGAAATGATAACGGATAAGCTCGGTCAACTTTGTATCAGAAAGTTTCCCGGTACCGAATGTGCGGACCGAGATGGATGTCGGTTCCGCGACGCCTATCGCGTAGGACACCTGGATCTCGCAGCGGTCAGCGAGGCCCGCTGCCACGATGTTCTTGGCGACATAGCGCGCGGCATAGGCCGCCGAGCGGTCAACCTTGGACGGATCCTTGCCAGAGAACGCACCGCCGCCGTGCCGGGCCGAACCGCCGTAGGTGTCGACGATGATCTTGCGGCCGGTCAGGCCGCAGTCGCCCATCGGCCCGCCGATTTCGAAGCGGCCGGTCGGGTTGATGTGGTACTTCGTGTCGGCGCTGATGAGATGCGCAGGAATTACCGGCTTGATGATCTCTTCCATGACGCCCTCACGCAGGTCCTTCATGGAGACATCCGGGTCATGTTGTGACGAGACGACGATGGCGTCGACCGCGACGGGCTTGTTGTCTTCGTAGACGAAGGTTACCTGGCTCTTGGCATCCGGCCTGAGATAGGGCAGCGTGCCATTCTTGCGCACGTCGGCCTGGCGCTTGACCAGGCGGTGCGAGAAGGTAATCGGCGCGGGCATGAGTACATCTGTCTCGTTGGTCGCGTAGCCGAACATCAGGCCCTGGTCGCCGGCGCCCTGCTTCTCGGCGGACTCGCGGTCAACGCCCATGGCGATGTCCGGGGACTGCTTGCCGATCGCGTTGAGGACGGCACACGAGGCGCCGTCGAAGCCCATGGCTGAGCTGTTGTAGCCGATATCGAGTACGGTAGTGCGCACGATGTCCTCGATATCCACCCAGGCAGACGTCGTGACTTCACCGGCGACGATTGCCATGCCGGTCTTGACCATGGTCTCGACCGCCACGCGCGCGGACTTGTCCTCGGCGAGGATTGCGTCGAGGATCGCATCGGAGATCTGGTCCGACACTTTGTCCGGGTGTCCCTCGGATACCGATTCCGAGGTAAACAGGAAGCTCTCACTCATGATTTAGGCTGTTCCAAACTAAGGGGTCGCGCATTGTACCCTTGATGCGACCCTCTATAACAGGGAAAATGCCCGGCTCGCGATAGCGAGAATCACCCCTCATCAAAAGGCCTCCGTGCCAAAGACAGGTCCAATGTCACATCAAGCCACTACCGCCGGCCAGCCCGCACGGCGTGTCCTCGCGAATGCAATAAGAGCACTCAGCATGGATGCCGTCCAGGCGGCGAAATCGGGTCATCCCGGCGCCCCGATGGGCATGGCGGACATCGCCGAAGTCCTCTGGCGTGACTACCTTAAACATAATCCGGCCAATCCGCGGTGGGCCGACCGCGACCGCTTTGTGCTGTCAAACGGGCACGGCTCCATGCTGTTGTACAGCCTGTTGCACCTGACCGGCTATGAAGATTTCACGATCGATCAATTGCGCAACTTTCGGCAAATGGGTTTCAAGACCGCCGGGCACCCCGAATACGAGCCGGGCGGCCCGGTCGAGACGACGACAGGTCCATTGGGCCAGGGCATCACCAATGCCGTGGGCATGGCGATGGGCGAGAAAATGCTGGCCGCCGAGTTCAATCGGCCCGGACACGAGGTCGTCGATCACAAGACCTGGGTATTCCTCGGTGACGGCTGCCTCATGGAAGGCATCTCCCACGAAGCGTGCTCGCTGGCCGGAACACTCAAGCTCGGCAAGCTGATCTGCCTCTACGACGACAACA
The DNA here is from genome assembly GCA_029881015.1 of Gammaproteobacteria bacterium. Taxonomy (GTDB): domain Bacteria; phylum Pseudomonadota; class Gammaproteobacteria; order Steroidobacterales; family Woeseiaceae; genus UBA1847. The sequence continues at coordinate 17,962 of JAOUNK010000009.1, forward strand.
ATATCTCCATCGACGGTGACGTGGGCGGCTGGTTCACCGACGACACCGCGAAGCGATTCGAGGCCTACGGCTGGCAGGTTATCGACAACGTGGACGGTCACGACGCGGCGGCGATCGCCGCCGCGATCGACCAGGCCACCGCCGAGACGAACAAACCGACACTGATCTGTTGCAAGACCGTCATCGGCTACGGTTCTCCGAACAAGCAGGGCACGTCGGCGACGCACGGTGCGCCGCTCGGCGAAGACGAGGTCGCCGCAACGCGCAAGGAGCTGGGTTGGGATGCCGCGCCTTTCGATATTCCGGCCGACGTTGCCGCCGCCTGGGATGGACGAGAGCGCGGTGCCGGCGAGGAATCTCGCTGGAACGAGGCCTTTGCCGCCTACAACGCCGAATACCCCGAACTCGCTGCCGAATTCGCGCGCCGCATGGCAGGCAAACGACCACGCGGTTGGTGCCAGCACGCCGACAAGTCCATCGCCGAGATCGATGCCGAAGGCGCCAAGATGGCCACGCGCCAGGCCTCCCTGCGCGCATTGAACGCGTTTGCGCCGTTCCTGCCGGAGATGGCAGGAGGGTCCGCCGACCTGACCGGCTCGAACCTGACCAGGCACGCCACATCGACGCCGATCTCGGGCGACGACGCAAAGGGCAACTACGTCTGGTTCGGCGTGCGGGAATTCGGCATGACGGCGATCTGCAACGGCCTGCGCCTGCACGGTGGCTTCATCCCGTACTCCGGCACGTTCCTGACGTTCTCGGACTATTCGCGGAATGCGCTGCGCATGGCCGCCTTGATGAAAGTGCAGAACATTCTCGTCTACACGCACGATTCTATCGGTCTCGGTGAGGACGGTCCGACGCATCAGCCGGTCGAGCATACGGCGTCGCTGCGCCTGATGCCGAACATGAGCGTCTGGCGCCCATGCGACACGGTCGAGACAGCGGTCGCCTGGCGCTACGCGATCGAGAACGAAACCGGGCCGACCAGCCTCGTGCTGACGCGCCAGGGCTTGCCGCACCAGGTGCGCGATGCCGGCCAGATCGCCGCAGTCGCGCGCGGTGGTTACGTATTGAAGGACTGCGACGGCACGCCGAGTATCATCCTGATTGCGACGGGCTCCGAAGTTGAACTGGCGATGTCGGCCGCGGATGCACTGGCGGCCGAGGGTATCAACGCGCGGGTTGTATCGATGCCGAGCACGGATGTTTTCGACGCCCAGGATGCGGACTATCGCGAATCGGTATTGCCGGCGGCGGTGACCGCGCGCATTGCTATCGAGGCTGGCGTGACGGGTGGCTGGTGGCGCTATGTCGGCACCGAGGGGCAGGTCATCGGACTGGATCGCTTCGGCGAATCGGCGCCGGCTGGAGAATTGTTCGAACATTTCGGCTTCACGACGGACAACGTGGTTGCCGTCGCGCAAGACATACTGAATTAACTACTGGAGCAAGAGAAGAAAAATGGCTATCAAAATTGGTATCAACGGCTACGGCCGCATCGGGCGCAACATCGTGCGTGCAATCCACGAGTACGGGCGCGCCGGTGAGTTTGACGTCGTGGCGCTCAATGACCTCGGCGACGCGGAGACGAATGCTCACCTGACACGCTACGACACGGCTCACGGCAAGTTTGCCGGCACCGTGGAAGTCGACGGTGGTGACATCATCGTGAACGGCGATCGCATCAAGGTATTTGCCGAACGCGATCCCGGCAAGTTGCCGTGGGGCGAGCTCGGTGTTGATGTCGTCTTCGAGTGCACCGGGTTGTTCCGCACGGCCGAAACGGCCGGCAAGCACATTGCCGGCGGCGCGAGGAAGGTCATCATTTCCGCACCTGGCGGCGCCGATATCGACGGGACGTTCGTATTTGGTGTGAACGACGGCGACATCACGGCCGACCACAACATCATCTCGAACGCATCCTGCACGACGAACTGCCTGGCGCCCCTGGTCAAGCCGTTGCATGAAGCGATCGGCGTTGAGCATGGCATCATGACGACCATTCACGCCTACACGAACGACCAGGTGCTGACCGACGTCTACCACAAGGATCTGCGCCGCGCGCGTTCCGGCACGATGTCACAGATTCCGACGAGCACGGGTGCTGCCAAGGCGGTTGGCCTGGTACTGCCGGAACTCAACGGCAAACTCGACGGCTTCTCGATGCGCGTGCCGACGATCAATGTATCTGCAGTCGACCTGACGTTCGTCGCATCTCGCGCAACGTCTGTCGACGAGATCAATGACGTCCTGCGCGCGGCTTCGGAAGGTCCGCTCAAGGGAGTGCTGGCGTATAACGAAGCACCGCTCGTATCGGTCGACTTCAATCACGATCCGGCATCGTCTACCTACGACTCGACATTGACGAAGGTGATCGACGGCACGCTCGTGAAGGTTCTCGCGTGGTATGACAACGAATGGGGCTTCTCGAACCGCATGCTCGATACGGCCACCGTGTTGATGAAAGCAGCAGGCTAAAACGTCAGAAAAGGAACCAGCATGGCCGTTATCAAGATGTCCGACGTTGAGCTGTCGGGCAAACGCGTCTTTATCCGCGAAGATCTGAACGTACCCGTCGCGGACGGCGTGGTAACGAGCGACGCTCGTATCCGGGCCGCCTTGCCGACCATCAAGGCGGCTCTGGACGCGAATGCTGCGGTCATGCTGGTCTCTCATCTCGGTCGCCCGGCCGAGGGTGAGCCCGATGAGCAATTCTCGTTGCAGCCGGTCGCCGATCGCCTCGGCGAGCTGCTGGGGCGTGACGTACCCCTGGTCAAGGACTGGATTGACGGCGTAAACGTCGGGCCCGGAAGCGTCGTGTTGCTGGAAAACGTGCGCTTCCTTGCCGGTGAGAAGAAGTGCGATGACGCACTGGCGAAGAAGATGGCGGCGCTCTGCGATGTATTCGTCATGGATGCGTTCGGGACCGCACATCGCGCCCAGGCCAGTACGTATGGCGTCGCCGAGCACGCGCCGATCGCCTGTGCCGGTCCCTTGCTGGCCGCGGAACTCGACGCGCTGGCGAAGGCGCTCGACAACCCGGCGAGGCCGTTCGTGGCGATCGTGGGCGGTTCGAAGGTATCGACCAAGCTGACCGTCCTTGACGCGCTGGCCGACGTCGTCGACTGCCTGATCGTCGGTGGCGGCATTGCCAATACGTTCATTGCGGCGGAGGGCCACAATGTCGGCAAGTCACTGTATGAGGCCGACATGCTGGATACGGCCCGCGAGCTTGCGGGCAATCGCGACGATCGAGCCGAGATCCCCGTGCCAAGCGATGTCGTCTGTGCCAACGAGTTTTCGGCCGATGCGACGGCGACGACCAAGGGGGTTGATGCGGTAGCAGCGGACGACATGATTCTCGACATCGGTCCGGAAACTGCGGCGCGCTTCGCGGCCATCCTCAAGGACGCCGGGACAATCATCTGGAACGGACCCGTCGGCGTATTCGAGTTCGACGCCTTCGGTGAAGGCACCCGGATCCTGGCCGAAGCGATTGCCGCCAGCGACGCGTTTTCAGTGGCTGGGGGTGGTGACACGCTCGCCGCGATCGACAAGTACGGCGTACGCGACGGCATTTCCTACATCTCGACCGGCGGCGGTGCCTTCCTGGAGTTCGTCGAAGGGAAGAAGTTGCCTGCCGTGGCGATGCTGGAGAAGAGAGCGGCGCAATAAGCCGGCTCAGGTTTGCAGCGATTTCCAGTTGCCGGTGATGGCGATCGTCATGCCGGGGTACTGAATATTCACGAACAATATCTCGCCGTCCGGCGAGAAGCACACGCCCGCCAACTCAGAGCTCGAATGCGCGTTGTCCGCGATTGCGTACTGGCTGCCGTCGGGCCGGATACCGACAAGCCCGCAATGGCCTGACGTGTCTTCGCACACGATAAGGTCGCCCCATGGTGCCATCGTCAGGTTGTCGGCGTTGCGCAGCAATGAGCCCTCTTGCGACTCGGCGATGAGCTCGAGTTCACCGCCGTCCGCGGAGGTCGGCTTGTAGGTGAAGACCTGTCCCAGTCGGGCCGGTCCGCCGTTCGTACAGGTGAATGCGAATCGGTCACCGGCCACGCACAGCCCCTCGCCGCGCGCAAAGGTCGCCGCGCCGCGCATTGCACCGTCGTGGCGCAATGTGTCCTCGAAGGGATTCGGGTCGTCGAAATCGATCCAGCCTGCGGCGAGCGGCTCGCCGAGCCGGATCGACGGCGTCGCCGTCCAGTTGTGGGTCGCGAGTGACGGCTGTCCGTCGACGACCAGTGCCTGGAGCTTGCCGCCGGCGAGCAGCTTGCCCGGCACGTTGGGTACGTAGCGATAGAAAAGGCTGTGGTGCCGGTCCTCGGTCATGTAGACGATGCCGGTAGCCTCGTCCACGGCGCAGGCCTCGTGTTCGAAGCGGCCCATGCCCGTCAATGGAATCGCCTGCACGAGTTCGTCGGCGGCCGCCGGCACCTCGAAGACATAGCCATGCTTCTGGTCGCGCCTTGCGGCCGGTACGCCGAAATACTCAACGTCACCCGCCCACTCGAAACATTCCTCGCAGGAAAGCCAGCTGCCCCAGGGCGTCGGTCCGCCGGCACAGTTCAGTTCGGTACCGCCCAGGCTCAGGAACTGGCGTTCGGTCCCGGCGCTTTGCGGGTCGTATATCGTGGTGGTGGTGCCGCCGAGGCCAGGCGTCCGGTCCCCGCCACGGTCATAGAACTTCGCCCTGGCTTCTTCCGGCAGCGCCGAAAAACGTTTCCGGAGACTGTTCGAGCCAGTGTCCTCAGGCCGGATTTCGTGGTTACAGACAAGCCGTATGCGCCCGTCCGCGCCATCGAAGGCCGCCATGCCGTCGTGTTTCCCGGGGACTTGCAGGCCGTCGCTCATCTGGGTTCCGGCCTTCGACACAACGCTGTAGCCAAAGCCTGGCGGCAGGTCGAGGATCCGATCGGGGTCCGAAACCAGGTTGGCCTGGGCGGTGCGAGACGCGGCACAGGCGCCGGTGACGGCCGGGGCAAAGGCGGCAGCAGCTAGGCTCTGCAGGAAACGGCGGCGATTCAACATGGGAAAACCGGTATGAGAACCTGTCCGTCCAGCATAGAACCGTTTCACGGCAACTGAAAGACCCGGCAGCCCATTGGAAGCACTTTCCGCGACAAAGCTGTGCAATAATCGCGCGCATGCTGAGACGAACCAAGATTGTCGCTACGCTGGGACCAGCGTCGGAGCGACGGGAAACACTGAAAAAAATGATCGCTTCGGGCGTCGACGTCGCCCGTTTGAATTTTTCGCACGGTAATCCTGACGAACACCGCAGGCGCGCCCGTGCCCTGCGCAAGGCGGCCAAGGATTGCAGGCGTGACGTCGGACTGCTGGGCGACCTGCAAGGTCCCAAGATACGCGTCATGCGTTTCAAGAAGGGCAGTGTCCACCTGAAGAACGGCGCGTCCTTTTTCCTGGATAGCACACTCGGCCTGTGCGATGGCACCAAGAAGGGCGTCGGCGTCGCATTGGATACACTGCACCGGGACGTCAAGCCCGGTGACCTGCTGTTGCTCAATGACGGCCTGATTTCACTGGAAGTTGGCAGTGTGGAGGGCACGCGTATTCACACGAGGGTCATCGACGGTGGGATCCTGTCCGATCACAAGGGTATCAACCTCAAGGGCGGTGGTCTGTCCGCGGCTGCGCTGACCGACGTCGACCGCGAGAACATCAAGCTCGCCGCGGAATTGCAGTGTGATTTCCTGGCTGTCTCATTCGTGCGCACCGGCAAGGACATCATCGAAGCCCGGAAATTGTTCGAGGAAGCCGGTGGCAAGGGCCTGATCGTCGCCAAGATCGAGCGGACCGAAGCGGTCGAGAACATCGATGAAATCATTGATGCGGCAGACGTGATCATGGTGGCCCGCGGGGATCTCGGGGTAGAGATGGGCTACGCCGAACTCACGGGTATCCAGAAGAAGCTGATTCGCAAGACGCGCAAGGCACACAAGATCGTGATCACGGCGACGCAAATGATGGAGTCGATGATCGAGAACCCGATTCCGACGCGTGCCGAAGTATCCGATGTGGCGAACGCGGTTATCGACGGCACGGACGCGGTCATGCTGTCGGGCGAGACGGCGGTCGGCAAGTATCCCAACAAGGCAGTCAAGGCGATGGCTGAAGTGTGCGTGGGAGCCGAGAAGTTCCCCCTGCCACAAGGACGCACGAGCCACCGGATGAACGATCACTTCGATCGCGTCGACGAGGCGATCGCGATGGCGGCGATGTACACGGCCAATCACATGTCGGTCAAAGCGATCGTCGCATTGACGGAATCCGGTTCGACCGCGCGCTGGATGTCACGCATTCGCTCCGACATTCCGATCTACGCACTCACGCCGCATGAAACGACGGCTCGTCGAGTCGCCCTGTATCGCGGCGTCTACCCGGTCGAGTTCGGCGTCGACCCGGCGAATTCGACGAGCCTCTACCGGGATATCTTCGATGCCCTGCTACTGGGTGAGCACGTGGAAGCCGACGATATCGTGATCTTTACGAAGGGTGACCTGGACGGTGTCGAGGGCGGCACGAACGCGATGAAGATCGTTACGGTGAAAGCGTCGGCATGAGCCAGGTCTGGTTCCGGGTCGCCGGCGGCATTGCGCTTATCGCCGTCACCGTGGCGCTCGCAGTCTGGCTCGGCTTGCGCGCCAGCCTTCCGGACCTCGACGGCGAGCTCGCCGTTGCCGGCATTAGCGATGCGCTGACCATCGAACGC
>JAOUNK010000188.1 GCA_029881015.1 Gammaproteobacteria bacterium
CCTGACGAAGCCGTAGACGACGCTCAGCAGCCAGAACAGCGGCTGCGAAATAATCGTCAGCCAGCCGTAGTCGACCGTCAGCTTGAGGCTCTTGTCGATCTCCTCCAGCTGTTCCTGCAGTTTCGGTCCGACGAACACCGTCGTTGTAAAGGTCTCACTGCTGCCCGGGGCAACCGTTGCGAGGCTGCGGCGAATGACGCTGCTTGTCGCCACATCGCCGGTAACGCCGATGTCGTACTTGTAGTCGACGTCCGGCGTCGGCACGACGGCACTCAGGAAATGATGCTGGATGGTGCCCATCCAGCCCCGCTGCGCGGTGAACTCGTGCTTGCCGTCGTCGATGAGGTCGTCGCGCTTCAGCTTTGCCGACTTGTCGCCGTCGTACACGATCGGCCCCGTGAACGAGTAAGAGTCGACGTCGAACATCGATCGCTCCATCTCCACGGAGCGGCGCTTGATGCGTACGTACTCCGCGCCGCGCCACGGCTCGGCGGAGCCGTTCGTGATCACCTGCTCGAGCCCGATCTCGTAGCTGCCACGCGAGAAACGGTAGCGCTTTTCGACCGCAACGCCGCTTTCATCGGTCCACGTCAGCGGCACGACAATCTCGTCGGCGTCGCCGAGCGCGTAGCTGCCGCGGCTCGCGGCAAACTGGGCCAGGTGGGTCGCCTCCGCGGCGCCGCCGGCTGCGCGAACCCCCGACTCGATCAGGCCGTAGTTTTCGTTCGCCGTACCGAGCAGGCTGACCAGCACATCGGGGTGGTCCTTGTGGACAGGGTACTTCTTCAGCACCGCGCTCTGCAGCGTGCCGCCGGCGGTGCTGATAACGATATCGAAGACATCGGTGCTGACCGTAACCGTCGGCGCGCTGGTCTGGGTTACCGGCTCAGGGGCGATGTCCGGTGTGCTCGGCAGCGCGTCGTCGACCCCGCTATCCGCCAGGGCCGGCAACTCCTCGTCACCCGGTATGGGGCCCGGCTCGGTCTGCGTTGAACCGGCTTGGGCGGCAACCGCCGGGGTCGGCTTCGGCGCGTAGTCGGCTACCCAGGTCTGGTAAGTAATCCATGCCAGGAATGCAAAAACAGCCCAGATCAGGAGTCGTTGATTATCCATTTGTTCGCGGTCCTTGGGTTCTCGCCCTGCTGCATCGTTGCCAGTGTTTGTCGAGACTGTCTGCGATTTCCTGCCGCGACGCCGTCGTGGCGGCCGGCTGGTTGATCACAACAACATCGAGCCCTGACAGTAATGCCTGTTGCTGACGAAAAGACTCTCGAATAATTCTCTTTATACGGTTGCGCCCCGTAGCGTGGCGGCAATGCTTCTTGGAGATTGCCAGACCCAGCCTGCCAGTACTTGTCTGATTGCGCCGGCACAACACTGTAAACAGATTGTCCCTGCTGCGCGTCGCCTTCTCAAACACGCGGCCGAAAGCCGCCGCGTCAAGAAGCCGGTTGTCTTTGGTGAACCGGTTACTTGAGCTGCTCGTCAACCTTGGGTTTTTGCTCGTCGTCGTGACAGACGTCTGGCGGGTTACGGCGTCAACCGTACACGGCCTTTGGCGCGACGGCGCTTCAAGACGAGGCGCCCGGCTTTCGTCGCCATGCGTGCACGGAAACCGTGCCGGCGTGCGCGCTTTAAATTGCTGGGCTGATATGTGCGTTTCATAGCCTATCCCGGTGCCCTGGTCAGGGCTAAATTCGGTTCAAATACGGCCCCTTAAAGGCCGTGCTTTAAGAAGGGCGGCAAGGGTACGCAGATGCCCAGACAGTGTCAATAGACTAATGTAAACATTGGGTTTTCGGCGCCGGCGGGCCTGTGGATAACCGCATCTGGCGGGGCTGCAGGATACGGTATAGACTGCCCCGTCGTTCGTGTTGTTTATGGTTTTCGGCCTTGTCTGCGCCGACCCCGGGGAATCTCTTGTCTGCTGAATCGACGCTTTGGAACCAGTGCATTCGCGTCCTGCAGGGGGAGCTGCCCGAGCAACAGTTCAATACCTGGGTGCGGCCGCTGCAGGCCGTGGAGGACGGGTCGGCCCTGCACCTTCTCGCCCCCAACCGCTTCGTGATCGACTGGGTACAGCAGCACTACCTGGACCGGATCCTCGAGCTCGTTGGCGAGCATGGTCCCACCACCGAGGTCGTGCTCGAGGTCGGCTCCCGGGAGCGCGTGGCGCTCGGCAGCAGCGCCGAGAACAAGCGGCCCGCGCCCGCGTCCATCAGGATGGGCGGCCACGCGCCGGTCTTGTCCCGCCTCAACCCCCAGTTTACCTTCGAGAGTTTTGTCGAGGGCAAGAGTAACCAGCTCGCAAAGGCCGCGGCCAGCCAGGTGGGAGAGAACCCGGGCAAGTCCTACAATCCCCTGTTCATTTACGGCGGGGTCGGGCTCGGCAAGACGCACCTCATGCACGCGATCGGTAACGCCATGCTCAAGGACGACCCGAACGCCCGCGTCAGCTACATACACTCCGAGCGCTTTGTCAGCGATATGGTGAAGGGCCTGCAACACAACAAGATCTCGGAGTTCAAGCGAGCCTATCGATCGCTGGACGCACTCCTGATTGACGATATTCAGTTTTTTGCGGGAAAAGAGCGCTCGCAGGAGGAGTTCTTCCACACGTTCAATGCGCTGCTCGAAGGCCAGCGTCAGATCATCCTGACCTGTGACCGCTACCCCAAGGAAGTCAATGGGCTCGAAGAGCGCCTGAAATCGCGATTTGGCTGGGGCCTGACCGTAGCCATCGAGCCCCCGGAGCTCGAAACGTCGGTCGCGATTCTCATCAGCAAAGCGCATGCCGAGGGTGTGGACCTGCCGAATGAGGTCGCGTTTTTCATCGCCAAGAGAATTCGCTCCAATGTTCGCGAACTGGAAGGAGCGTTGCGTCGCGTAATCGCCAACTACCGATTCACGGGCCGGCCCATTAACCTCGATTTTGCGAAAGAGGCGCTCCGGGACCTGCTCGCGCTCCAGGACCGTCTTGTTTCTATCGAAAACATTCAGAAAACCGTCGCCGACTATTTTAAGATTCGCGTCGGGGACCTGTTATCCAAGAAACGCAGCCGGTCGATCGCGAGGCCAAGGCAGTTCGCGATGGCGCTGGCGAAAGAGCTGACGAACCACAGCTTGCCGGAGATAGGCGATGCCTTTGGCGGCAGGGACCATACGACCGTGCTGCACGGTTGTCGAAGAATCGAGTCGCTGCGCGAGACGGACAAGCGCGTCGATGACGATTATCTTAATTTGTTGAGAACCTTGACAGGATGATGTGGATAAGTCGTGGAAAACATTGCTGCGAAATAGTATCCACAAGCTATACACAGGCGACCTACCGGAGATCAGTCTTTTGTTGGGCGGACTTTTCTACCTTAAGTCATTGATTTAGTTAGTATTAAAAAAGTTATGCACAGGTGTTTGCTCGCTTAATAATAACTATAAACTAATATATTCCAATATTTATTAACAGGTGGAACCTATGAAGTTTACCGCAGCTCGGGAAGCGCTGTTGAAACCTCTGCAGGCCGTGATCGGCGTTGTCGAGCGTCGTCAAACCATGCCGATCCTCTCCAATATTCTGCTCATCGCTCGCGACGGACAGCTGTCCGTGACGGCAACGGATCTCGAAGTCGAGCTCGTCGCCCAGGCGGACGTCGACACGGAATCGGGGGGCGAAATTACGGTGTCCGGTCGCAAGTTGCTCGACATCTGCAGGGCGTTGCCGGAAGGCACCGATATCAATATCAGCGTGAGTGGGGAGAAGCTTGCCGTCAAGGGCGGGCGCAGCCGCTTCAACCTGGCCACGCTGCCGGCGACGGAGTTTCCGGTCGTCGACGATATCAAGGCCGGGCAATCGATCAATGTGTCGCAGGCGACGCTCGGTCGGTTGATAGAGAAAACCCACTTCTCGATGGCGCAGCAGGATGTGCGCTACTACCTGAACGGGATGTTGCTCGAGACGGGCGGCGGGTATCTGCGGGCGGTGGCGACCGACGGTCATCGGCTGGCGCTGTGCCAGGCCGAGCTGGATGGCAAGCTTGATGAGCAACAGGTGATCGTACCGCGCAAGGGCGTGCTTGAATTGCAGCGCCTGATGACGGGCGACGGGGACCTCAATATTGAGCTGGGGGCGAACCACATCCGCATTCAGCTGGACGGCATACGGTTCACGTCCAAGCTGATCGATGGTCGTTTCCCGGAGTACGAGCGTGTCATCCCGAAGGAATCCAGCAACGAGCTCAAAGCGGACCGGGGGTCGTTCCGCGGCGCCTTGCAGCGCACGGCGATCCTCTCCAATGAGAAATACCGGGGCATCCGCCTGGTGATTCGCGACAGCGGCGTGGTCTTGCAGGCGCACAACCCGGAGCAGGAAGAGGCCGAGGAAGAGCTCGAAGTCGAGTACAGCGGCGAAGACATAGAGATCGGCTTCAATGTGAATTACCTGCTGGATGCGCTGGGCGCGGTCGAGGGTGAGGACGTGACACTGTCTGTGCAGGACAGTAACTCGAGCTGCCTGATTCGTCAGCCAGGCAATGACGACGCCACCTTCGTCGTCATGCCGATGCGGCTCTAGGCGGTCGGGGGAAATCGATATCGGTAATGGGTCGGTATGATCCGCCGATTCAAGGTCAGCAATTTCCGCTGCCTGGAACAGGCCGACCTCGTCCTGAGTCCGTCATTCAACCTGATCTACGGGGCTAACGCCTCCGGGAAGACCAGCTTCCTGGAGGCGTTGGCGTATCTGGGCCGTGGCAAATCCTTTCGCGGCGCATCGACCGACAACCTCGTGCGGCACGGCCAGTCGGAATTCGTGCTGTTCGGCGAAACGGTGACGGAGGTTCGCTCCCAGCGTATCGGGGTTCGTAACAGCCGCGCGGGGCTCGAGATTCGGGTCGATGGCAGCGGGGAGGGTGGCGTCGCGGCGCTGGCCGAGGCGCTGCCGCTCCAGGTGATCGACCCCGAGGTTCACAATCTCGTGGCGGGCGGTCCGGAGCTCCGGCGGCGGTTCCTGGACTGGGTAGCGTTCCACGTGGAACATGACCACCTCGAGACATGGCGCCGCTTTCGGCGGGCTCTCAGGCAAAGAAACGCCGCGCTCAAGGGCCGGTCGGCGCCGGCGGCGATCAGGAGCTGGAATGCGGAGTTCGTGGAATTGGGGGAGGCGCTCGACGCATCGCGCCGCCGTGCGCTGGATGCCGCGATCGACAGCCTGGCCGGCTTCGGCAGGGGCCTGCTCGGTACGGAGCTGGGCTTCGAGTACCAGCAGGGCTGGAGCAAGGACAGGAGCCTTGCCGCGTCGCTGGAGGAGGGGCTGGAGCGGGACGTGCAGCAGGGCGCCACCCAGCACGGTCCTCACCGGGCCGACCTCAGGATTCGCTATGACGAGCGGCAGGCCCGCAGGCTCGTGTCTCGCGGCCAGCAAAAACTGCTCGCGAGCGCCATGATTCTTGCGGCCACCGAAACGGCGCAGACCGCGCTCGAGAGGCCGTTGTTGCTGTTGCTCGACGACCCGGCGGCCGAGCTCGACGGGGAATCCCTCGTGAGGCTGCTCGCGGCGGTCGGCGGTCTCGGCTGCCAGGTGGTGGCAACGAGCCTGGAAAAAGACGCGCTCAGCCCACCGCTGGGGGCTGCCGTGTTCCACGTGGAACAGGGCGTTCTGAGCCCAGTCGAAACCGGCTAAAACACCTTAATGAATAGACCTTTGGGCGTACTTTGCTGCGCTGGTTTTGATACAATGCGTCGGTTGTATCTAAAGGACTGCGGATGACCGACGAAAACGAATATACCTCCAGTAATATCAAGGTGTTAAAGGGCCTCGAGGCCGTCCGGAAACGGCCCGGGATGTACATCGGCGACACGGACGATGGCACGGGCCTGCACCACATGGTTTTCGAGGTTGTCGACAACTCGATCGACGAAGCGCTGGCCGGGCACTGCAGCACGATCACGGTGACGATTCACGCGGACGAGTCGGTGACCGTCAGCGATGACGGTCGCGGCGTACCCGTGGACATGCACCCGGAAGAGGGCCGCTCAGCGGCCGAAGTCATCATGACCGTCCTGCACGCGGGCGGTAAATTTGACGACAACTCCTACAAGGTCTCCGGCGGCCTGCACGGCGTGGGTGTGTCGGTGGTCAATGCGCTGTCGGAGCATCTCGTGCTGACGGTGCACCGGAACGGCAAGCTCTACCAGCAGGAATACGTCCACGGTGAGCCGCAAGAGCCGCTTGCCGTCGTCGGCGATTCGGATCGCACGGGCACCACGCTGCGTTTCAAGCCCAGCCCGCGCACGTTCACGAACATCGAATTCCACTACGATATCCTCGCGCGCCGCCTGCGAGAGCTGTCGTTCCTGAATTCAGGGGTTCGGATCCACCTGGTCGATGAGCGCGAAGAAGACAAAGAGGACGTCTTCGAGTACGAAGGTGGCATCAAGGCCTTCGTCGAGCACCTGAATCGCAACAAGACGCCGATTCACGGCACGGTGTTTCATTTCTCCACGATGAAAGACGATGTCGGCGTCGAGGCGTCGCTGCAGTGGAACGACGGCTACCAGGAAAACATGTTCTGCTACACGAACAATATTCCCCAGCGCGATGGTGGCACCCACCTG
>JAOUNK010000189.1 GCA_029881015.1 Gammaproteobacteria bacterium
TTCGCCGGTGATCGCCGCTGCCCGGAACGGGCTTTGATCAACGAGTCACCGGGCCGGCAACGACTTCAGGTACGCCGCGATCGCAGCACGATCCGCCGGCGTTAGTTGCGCCATGTTTTCCTGCACGGCGACCATCGTGCCGCCCACCGTGTCGTAGTCGGGGGTCAGTCCTGACTCGAGGTAGTACGCGATATCGCCGGCCGACCAGGACGCGATGTTCTCACCGCCCGGCGTGATGTTCGGAATATTGCCCTTGCCTTCCGGGTTCGGCGCGCCGGCCAGCCATCGATCCGTCAGCAGCCCACCCAGCCGATCGCGGGCAGTATGGCATTCACCGCAATGGCCCATGCCCTCAACCAGTACCCGCCCGTTTTCGACCAGCGGGTCGTCGGACGCGGACGGCACGATCGGTTCCGCATCCAGGTACAGGCGCTTCCAGACCCCTAAACCTCTTCTGACGGACCAGGGAAATGACAGCGAATGGTCTTCCGTCCGCCCCGCCACGGCAGGCAGCGTATCGAGGTACGCCTTGAGGTCCATGACATCCTCGGTAGCCGCCTTGGCGTACGAGCCGAACGGGAACGAGGGGTAGTAGTGCCGGCCATCTGGCGACACGCCGCGTTGCATCGCGTTGACGAATTCGAGCATCGACCAGCCGCCAATACCATCAACGTGCTTCGATATATTCGGCACTCTGAATACGCCGTAAGGTGACTCAATTTCCATGCCGCCGCCGAGCAGCAGTTTCTCAGCGCCTTTGGCCTGCTTGCCGCCGACCGGCGTCGCGTGGCAGGACGCGCACCCCCCCGCCCAAAAGACGCGTTCGCCGGCGCTCGCGTCGGGCGAGTGGTTCGGCAGGTCCTGCTCCGACATGGGTGAGGGCGCAGTAACCCACCACCCTGCCAGCAGGAGAATCAACAGGGATGCGACGGCAAGGCGACGCACTGGCTTCAGCCTCGCCCGGGACTAGTCTTCGATGCGGTAGGTGTCGTGGCAGTCTTTGCACTTGCCGAAGATGGGGCCGATCGAACCCTTGGCATCCTCCAGCGTGGCCGGATTCGCGGCGATCGCGGCGTCGACCGCGTCGCGCCATGCGGCGAGTGCCGCGTCGAATCCGGCACGGTCTTCCCAGATAGCGGGTGCGGCTTCCGTGTCCTCACCGGTTTCGCTGCCTTCCGGGAAGAGGTCGCCAAACTTGGCAGCGGCGCTGGCCCAAACCTCGAGCGACTCCATTGCCGCGGCGCTGTCGTACTCCGTCTCGCCCTTGAGCATTGGACCGAGAACCTTGGCGGCATCGCGGACGCCTTCCATCAATTCGTGGCGCTCATGCTGGGGCGTGCCGGCAACCGCCATCGAGGTGAAGATCAGGACGGACACGAGGGTCAGTGACATCAGGGTTTCTCTGTAGGACATGTGTTGTAGCTTCTCTTTGTGAAGATCGGAAAACGGTGAGACAGGGGAATCTACTATAAGTTGCGGGTCGCTGCGATCCACTCACGCACGGTGTCCTCTATGAACGGCAATGGCGTGGAAGCAACATCCAGTACCGTCTGGTTGAAGTCCCGGATGTCGAAGCTGTCGCCCAGCTGCTCCCTGGCCTCCTCGCGCAGCGAGAGAATCCTGAGCTGGCCGAGCTTGTAGCCCAAGGCCTGGGCCGGCCACACCGCATAACGCTCTATCTCCGATGTCGACGTCGCCTCGTCCAGACCTTCGGTCTCGACCATGTAGTTGATGGCCTGCTCGCGCGACCATTTCTTTGCGTGCATACCCGTGTCCACGACCAGCCGCACGGCACGATGCAGCTCCGCCTGCAGCCGCCCGAGATCGCCGTAGGGGTCATCGGCGTACATGCCCATCTCGGCAGCGAGTTGTTCGGCATACAGGGCCCAGCCTTCGCCGCTCGTGTTCGACCACAGCGCCTTCAACAGCGGCGGCACGTCCAGTTCCATGACGGTCGCGCCATCCAGGTGATGACCAGGAACAGCCTCATGGAAGCTCAGGGTCGGCAGCGTCCAGCTCGGATGCAACCTCGTGTCTCGCAGGTTGATGAAGTAGTAGCCGGGCCGTGACCCGTCCGGTGCCGGGTTGTTGTAATACCCCATCGGCGCAGAATCCTGGCTGAACTCGGGCACCATGCGTACCTCGACGGGATGCTGCGGCAATCTGCGGAACCAGTTGGGCAGCTCTGCGTACATGCGATCGACCTGCCCACGCACATAGGTCAGTAGCGCTTCCTTGCCCTCGCCGTCGTTAGCAAACAGGAACCGCTCCTCGACATTGAGTCGCTGCAGGCGGTCGCCGACCGACCCATCCACGTAACCTTGCGCTCGCAGTATTTCGTCCATCTCGGCGGTGATGCGCGCGACCTCGTCGAGACCCGTCTCGTGAATCTCGCCCGCCGACAAATCGGAGTCGGTCATGTGCCGGATCATCGCCGCGTACAGCGCTTCGCCGTTCGGCAAGCGCCAGATACCCGCGTCGTGAGGCGCGATGGAACGGATCTCGCCCAGGTAGGCCGCGATGCCCGCGTACGCGGGCAGGATGTCGGCATCGATAATCCGCAATGCGCGATCGGCGTAGTCGTCGCTGCCTTCTATGCCGGCCGCTTCGAGACGTTCCTTGAACGCGAGGTAGATCGCATTGTTGCCGGCGCCTGGCGCGATAAACGCTTCAGTGACGGCAAGCGATTTCTCCACGACGAAATCCGGGGGCACGGCACCCTGCTGAACGCCATGACGAAAGCTCTCCAGAGCACCTTCAAGGGCAGCTTTTGCACTCTTGAGCCTTACCAGGAACGCTTCCGCATCGGCTGCGCTTTCGACCGGCTGTTGCGCATTCAGGAAATTCGGAATGTCCACCGTGGGCCCGGAGTTCTGGATAATCGGGTACGGCGTGTACCACAAGGTCCAGGCGCCGGCCGTCGTTCCGTAGTCCACGACACGCGAGGGGCCCAACGCTCCTGCAAACAGCGTTGTGAGTATAGCGTGGCCACGTTTTCGACCAGCGTCCAGGGAGCCCGGGTCTATCGCCTGCAGCTTCGCGAGTGAGGCCTCGAGGGCGGCGTTGCGAGCGGCGTTGCCTGCTACCGAGCGATCCATCATGCGCGTGTGCGTGCCGGGTACCTCGGACTCGGGAATGCCGAGCTGGGTAGCAGCCTCAGGCACGTGATGAAAGTAGGCTGTCGACATGTCGGAAACAGCCGTGTCAAACATCTTGGCCGAGAGCCGCACATCTTCGGCGAGCGTTGCTGCATCGTCCGATGTGCCACAAGCCGACAGGACGGTACACGCGACAAGTGCCATACAGAGCTTCGATCTCATTGGGACCCCCGGACAGGTTATGCCGATAGCGCGCAGATTGCGGCGCCCGACGTTGTTCTTGGCCGCCTATCATACGCAACTTGGGCGCTTGCGCCGGCTACATTGACAGGCGTGAGTTTTGCGTTCATCGGCAATGCGGCGTTCTCCGGCGTCGCTGGCGAGCTGCGGTACGACGGCAGCAACCTGCTTGGTGACGTTGACGGCGCCGCCGACCTGAGCATCGATCTGCGCGGCCGTTCACCGGCAGCGAGCGATCTCACGCTGTGACGGTTGTTTAGCGCGGTAGATCCGTGAATGAGAATGGCCCCCGCCAGGGGGCTTTTTTTGGATACCGAACCCCCTGTCCAGGACCCGGACGGGCCTCTCGCTAGTTGTCGATCTCGACGGCCCCGATATCGCCGAGCGGGTCCGCCGGCCTGGCGTTACCCCGTTGATCGCGTTGCAGCGGAACAACGGTCACTATCCTCTCGGAAAGCGCCATTGTGATGCCGTTGAAGTTGCTTTGACCGAGGCCGAACAGAGCAATCCAGGCATCGTCATTTATCGTCGCCGGCTCCAGGTTGCCGATCTGGCTCACGTCGACGCCGGCGATGCGGTTCGTCAGCGCCAGGTCGAGATGATGCCAGAACTCGATGTAGGCATGGTTGTATTCGAACTGCGGCCAGGTCTGTGCAGGACCGCACCAGAACGCCTGCTCGATCGTGTTTATCGTGATGTTGTCGCAGTTGGCGTATTGCTGGGCGCCCGCAGTGTCCGGATCGACATCCGCCAAGTAGCCTTCGAAATGAGCCCTGAATTCGTTCGCGAAAGCCGGCTGGCCGTAGACACCCTGGATCTGCTGCAGCATCAGCGGCAGCAGTAGCGGGTTCCTACCTTCATCGTGTGGCCCGTCGAGTTCGGCAAGAACCTCGGCCAGGTTGTAGTTGCCGGCGGGGAGTTGGTCCAGGGCGGAACCGACAGGGTCGTAGTAAAGAACAGCGAACGGATCGGCCGCGACACCCGCAGAATTGACCAGCGATGACAGCGTGGCATTCCCGACGACGTCATCGACGAGGACACCGTCCAAATCATCCACTTGCGGATAGTGCTTGCGCGACAGCGACGCCCAGCCCGGCTCGCCAATCGGTACCAGTACCTGGCTGAAATCGATAACGCCGATCCGGTTGTATCCCAGGCTGCGGAACTCGAACACGGACCCGCTGAATATATCGTGCGGATAGACGTTGCCAATGGTATAGCCACCCGGGCCGATGCCGTCGATCGCATGAACCGTGTTCCCGACGACGATCGAATGACCGATCATCATGTCTTCCACGGCGTGGGCGTTGCCGATGGTCGCGGCAATGCCACCCGCCAGGTTCGGCTTGTCCAGTTCGTTCGTCCGCGGTTTACCGAACACCTGGTTTTCGACAATCGTACTGCCTTTGACCTTCATGTACCCGTTGGACATATACAGGCCGGCTCCGCGCCAGTAACCGATGTCCAGAAGGCCGAACAGGAACGGTGGCAGTGCCGGCGGCTCGACGAGATTCCGCGCTATGGTGCTGTTCTCGACGTGGATCCTTGTGGATCGTCCGATACCGCCGCCGTCCGAATAGACGCCGGCACCATACGCAAACAGTCCGGTTATCCGGTTTTCTGTAATCGCCGACCCGTCGATCGACGAAATGTCGGCGCCCGTGTCACGCCCGCCGACAGAGAAGACTCCGCCGCCGGCCGCACCACCGCCGTAGACGGTGTTACCACTCACAATACAGTTGCTCATCACGACCGTGTCGGCATAAACGCCGCCACCGTAAGCGCCCCCATCGCGAGACGTGTCGGCATCGTCGCCCACCGCGTGATTGTCGTAGATGCTGCAGTCGCTCAGCGTCGCCGTTCCCCAGACCGCGATACCCGCACCTCTTGCAAGCGTCGACGTCTGGTTGTCATCCGGGTGCTGACCGACATCGGCCGCCACGTCGAACACACTGTTGCCGCCCGAGATCGAAACCTTCCTCAAGGTGAGGTCACCCGCTACCGCGAGCACTCTTGCACTGTCTGCACCTGCCCAGCTCACGGTGATGCCCTCGGGCAGACTCGATGCATCGATAACCACGTCCTTGTTCGCGAAAAGCGCCGATCTTCCGTAGTCGCGGTTGAAGTAGCCCACCAGGAAAGAAATGTTGTTTACGTTATCAAAACCCATCACCTCGCCCGTGAGAACGGTGTGCTCCTCACCGACGAACACCAGGCTAATCGTGCTGCCGTTGAGCGTTTGATCGAAGGTGATCCTCTGGCCGGAGGCTGCGGTCGCGAGGGCCGACCGCAGGGTCACTGTCCCCGCCGCGGGTGCGGCATCGTCCGACAGGCTGTTTACGACGATCGGAGGCAGCGGGTTGAATCCTCCGCCGTCACCGCCGCCACCGCCGCCGCAGGCGGAAAGCCCACCAAGCGCCAGCAGACAGGACAGTGCAATCCCGATCATTCGGTGTGCACGGCAAGGAACAGAGTAGCAACGACTCATGGCAGCTCTCCAACATAGTCAGGTGCGCCCAAGATGACTATTTTCGGGCTGTAGAACATGAGTCTATACCCACGGTCGCGTGGCCGTGCTCAGTACTTTCCCTTAAGGGCAGACACAAGAGGCGCCCACAAGGGGCGCCTTACGTAATCTGGCGGAAAGTGTGGCCGCGATGCTTATTCGGCCGTCGGGATCTTGCCAGCCAGCTTCTTGAGGCACTCGGTGCGCATCGCGATGTCCTCCTCGAGCAGTATGATTTCGCTGAGAATCCGGGCCGCAATGCTTTCTTTGCGCGATTTTGCTTTCATGAGTTCTTCCAACTCCCCAAGCGCGGCAACGAGCTTCGGATGGGTCCTGAGGATCGTGCCGCTCCCGTCGCCCGGGACGTTGGTGCCCGCATCAACCTGGGCCCTCGGGAACTTGTAAGTCTTGCTGGATGTCAGGAAAGAACCCTTGGGCCGGTCGTAGACGATTCTCAGCACCTCGACCTGGTTGATGTTGGTGACATAGTAGTCATCGATCTGCATGGGCTTGGTAACGCCCAGTTCATGCAGCGTGGGATACGCACGGCTCTTTGTCATGTCGACAGCTCCCTGAAGATTCCTGGTGAATACGTTCGGGGCGTATGTTCGCATGAAATGACAGCGCTGTCACATATTGCAGGGTATCCGGTTTGCCAGCCCTAGGCCGCCTCGCCTTTCGCCAGCGCGTGGACGTCGGAGGTCGTCAATCGCTGGCCGCCGATGGCCCAGTCACCGCTTTCGAACTCCTTGATGCGGA
>JAOUNK010000190.1 GCA_029881015.1 Gammaproteobacteria bacterium
TTGCCCATAGGGAATCTCCTGCAGCGCGTCCAGCACGCTCACCTGGAACTCGGTGCCGCCAAACTTGAGTGGCAAATCGAATACCTTGCGCTGACCGGCAAAGTACTCGGTCAATTGCCTGCACGCTTCAGCGAGAGGCTTCTCATTGAATATCCAGTCGGCTTCCGGCTCACGACGCATCGAGCCTTTCGGGAAACCGATCATGGAGAGCGCACCCTCCTCTCCCGCGAGCAATAATTCGCCGATCGGCGAGTCGAGATAACAATAGTACATACTAGCCTCCGCTTCCTTTTTCAGAACCCCAGATCAGAAGTGCGGCATAAGCACGCCAGGGACGCCATGCCTTGGCGCGCGCCAGTAGTGCGGCGGGCCGCAGCCTCTCGCCGTCCGGGTTGCCAAACGCGCGCAGCAACCCGAGGTCCGACGCCGGGAATGCATCCGGGTTTTTGAGCGCCCGCATCGCGACATACTCGGCGGTCCAGTCACCAATACCCTTGATCGCCAGTAACGCGGCACGATGCTCATCCACGTCCTGGGACAAGTCGAAGCGCACGGAACCGTCGACGGCCGCGCGTGCGACATTGCGAATAGTCTGTGCCCGGCTGCGTATTATCCCGAGGCTCTCCAACCTTGCACGCACCAGCTTCTGCGGTTCCGGGAAGAGCCTGTCCGGTACGTCCGCGAGCCCCTCGACCGGCACAACGATTTTCTCGCCGTAGCGCTCGGCTATACGGCCCGCGAAGGTCGTAGCCGCCTTGACCGAAACCTGCTGCCCGAGTATCGCCCTTACGGTGAGTTCGAACCCGTCCCAGGTGCCGGGCACCCTGATGCCCGGATTCGATTTCAGCCAGCTACGCAGGCTGCTGTCGCGCGACAGGACGTCAGTGATGTCATCGATCGGGGCGTCCAGGTCGAACATCCCTCGTGCCCGCTGCACAATCGAGAACAGGTACTCGGTACCGATGCCGTGCACGCAGAGACGCAGCGCCGCATCGCCTTTGCTGATGTCGATAATGCCGCGCTGCTCGCCAAGCCTGACTGACCGCAGATAACGGTTACCCTGCACAAGCTCGACGCCGGGCGTGGCACGCCCGGCAAAAAAATCGAGCAACGCCTGCCATCCGTAGGGCTCGCGGTAAGGTAGCTGAACGCTGAGTGAGACTGAGCCAACCGTGCCTTCGCGACGGCGACGCAACTCACGCGGTGTCCGCCCGTAGGTCTTGCGAAACGTATCGTTAAAACGGCGCACACTGCCAAAGCCCGCGGCTGCCGAGATTGCCTGCATGGGCAGCGCCGTCTCGTCGATGAGGCGCTTCGCGAAATGCAGGCGCTGCGTATGCGCCACCGCCAACGGACTCGCGCCTACATGCCTGGTGAACAACCTGCGCAAATGGCGACTGGTAACGCCCAGCCTGTCCGCGAGCCGCTCGACGTTACCGTCATCGAGGGCGCCGTCCGCAATCAGGCGCAAGCCTCTCTGTACCGTGGTGGATGTTCCTGCCCAGGCCGGAGTGCCCGGTGCACATTCCGGCCTGCAACGGAGGCAGGGACGATACCCGGCCTCACTCGCCGCTGCCGCACTCGGGTAGAACGTTACGTTTTCCGGCTTCGGCGGATTCGCCGGACAGATCGGACGACAGTAGATCCCCGTGGTCCGGACGCCCACAAAGAAGCGCCCGTCGAAGCGGACATCCCGGGACAGCCGCGCCCGCTCGTAGATAGCATTGTTGGTGGTGGCGTTGGTGCTGGTGTCCATAGCGCAAAGTATACGCCGGGCCATGCCGCACAATGGCCATAATCGGACCTGTAAAGAAACCGGGCGGGAGTTACCCCGCCCGGTGTGCACGCATGATCAGGGGAAGGATTATGCTGCAGAGCGCGTTGCGCGCTGGGTCAGCCAGGCCGCCAGCTCGTCGGAGCCGCCGATCAACTGGCCATTGATAAATACCTGTGGATACGTCGTGTTCGTCGAGACGGCCCGCAACGTGCGGTCCGTATAGTCCTTGTTGAGAACAAGCTCTTCGAATTCCATGCCGGCGTCGTTCAGCAGGCCCTTTGCGCGGACGCAGAACGGGCACCCTTCACGCGAGAACACGGCAATGTCGTGCGGAAACTCGCACTTCGGATCCAGGTAACGCAGCATCGTGTCGGCGTCGGATACATGGAACGGATCGCCGGGCTCTTCGGGCTCAATGAACATTTTCTCAATGACGCCATCGCGAACCAGCATCGAGTAACGCCACGAGCGGCGACCGAAGCCGAGCTCTTCCTTGCCGACGAGCAGGCCCATGCCGTCCGAGAACTCGCCATTGCCGTCGGGGAGGAACGTCAGGCGATCTGCGTTCTGTGCACGCTGCCACTCATTCATGACGAATGCATCGTTGACCGATACACAGATGACATCGTCGATACCCTGTTCCCTGAACTTGGGAACGAGCTGGTTGTAGCGCGGTACGTGCGACGACGAACACGTCGGCGTGAACGCGCCCGGCAGCGAAAAGACGACGACGGACTTGCCGGCGAAGATATCGTCGCTGCTGACGTCGACCCACTCGTGGTCCTGGCGCGTACGAAACGTCACGTTCGGGACTCGTGTGCCTTCAAGATTCTTAAACATGGTTCATTCCTGTTGGTGGTTGATGGACACTATATTGGGGGTTCTCTATTAACAAATAAAATGGTTTAATTCGAACATACTATTCGATTTTATCAATAATGCGCGTACCGACACTCAAACAGCTCCAGTACTTTCTTGCCCTGACCGAGACCGAACACTTCGGCCGGGCGGCGGACCAGTGTTTCGTGTCCCAGTCGGCTTTCAGCAACGCGATCCAGGAGCTCGAGGCGAGCCTCGGCACGCAGCTCGTGGATCGTACGAATCGCAATGTGACCATTACGGCCACCGGCCAGGAGGTCGCGGTGCAGGCGCGCCTCGTCATACGGGATGTTGAGAGCCTGGTCGAGATCGCACGCGGCAGGAATGCGCCACTGACGGGCCAGTTGCGGCTCGGCGTGATCCCGACCATCGCACCGTTCATGCTCCCAGGCGCATTGCCGCGCCTTCGCAAGACCTACCCGCATCTCGAACTGCTGCTCGCCGAGGACCAGTCGGATCGCATTTATCGACGCCTCATGGACGGCGAACTCGACCTGCTGCTCATGGCGCTGCCATGGCAAATGCAGGGCGTCGAGGAAATGCCGCTCTTCAAGGACGAATTTTGCCTCGCCTGCCGGGACGATACGAAGCGCGTGGATCCCGAAAACTATCGCTACAACCGTCTCGACGCTGACAGCATCCTGTTACTGGAGGATGGCCATTGCCTGCGCGAGCACGCGCTGGCCGCCTGCCGCGTGCGAGACACGGAGAAGGTCCGCCGTTTCGGTGCGAGCAGCCTGCTCACGCTGGTCGAAATGGTCGACGCCGATCTCGGGATCACGTTTCTTCCCGAGATGGCGCGGGAGTCCGCGTTGCTTCGCAACACGTCGGTCCGGCTGTGGCCGCTCGGCGAACGCAGCTTTCGGACCATCGGCCTCGTCTGGCGCAAAGGCAGCCGGCGCGTCGATGAGTTCAAACTGCTGGGCGAGTTCCTGAGAAACGGGCGCTAGACGTCACTCTGCCGTCGCTTCCCGTGCTTCCGCGTCGGCCGACCAGGTGCGGTAGCGCACGCTGAAGCCGTCAGGTACGTAAACGACAATGGGCAGCTTGCTGTTGTAGCGCAGCATGGAGTCCTCGAAATGCACAGCGACGAACTCGGTGCGCTTTTCTTCGTCGGGACAGGCCATGCGTGTCGATGCGGGTCCCGCGACGCTACTGACACGATACAGAGGGTAACCCCACCCGGACACGACGGCGCGCTCGAGCTTGCCACCAAACCAGTGACGATTGCAGTCAACCTCGAGCTCCCGGCCAACGACCAGCTCCACGGCGTGGGCGTCCTCATCCACTTTCTTCGGCAGGCGGATCACGTAGCGGATTTCCCCGGTCCCGGCAGCCGGCCAGGCCTGTAAATCATCATTCTGGGTCATGGCACTCGCACACGCGCCGATCAGAAAAACCGGCATTAACAGGTAGAATGGTCTCATGACCCATCGTAGGCAGGAATGCGTATTGTTGGCAACCGGGTGAAAGACCAGCATAGTGAGTCAAGAGGTGACGCAATGAGACAGCCTGCTTTCCTGATCGCCGCCAGTCTTTTACTGGCAGCCTGTGCGCACGACGGCAAAGACGCCGCGCCGGCCGCCGATGTCTCTCCCATGGCGGTGACCGACGGTGAGGCGGCCTATGCCGAACATTGCGCCGGTTGTCATGAAACCGGGATGCTCGGCGCGCCGCGAGAGGGCCAGCCGCAGGACTGGGAGCGCCGCTCCAGGCTCTGGCAAGGCGTCCTGATGGAGCATGCCAAGACCGGGTACTTCGAGATGCCCGCCCGTGGCGGCAAGGCACAGCTGCCTGACGACGTGGTCGACGCTGCGGCCGAATACATGCTCGAGAAAACCTTCCCGGATCGCCCGCAGGATTAGACCGCTTACTCCATTTTTCGGCCTGTGCTACAGGCGGCACGCGCCTGCTTCCCGCATCGGTGCCTCGACCATTTTTGCTAAGATGGCGTCCTTCGTTGCGCCCGCATAAAAAGGACAACTCGTGGCGGACCCCTCCGCAAGTATCAACCAGCTAAAGATCGACCGCAGTGCGCCTGCACCCGGATCGCGGAATACGATGTCGCTGGTCATCGTCATCGTCGTTGTGGCCGCGGCTGCCGGCTTGCTGTGGCTGCTGTTCGGGCGCGGGTCCGGCGCCGTGGCGGTGGAAACGGACACAGCACGGCAGCCGCCCTCCGCCGCCGTGGCGAGCAGCGTTCTGGACGCATCCGGCTATGTCGTTGCGCGACGCCAGGCCACCGTCTCGTCCAAGGTCACCGGCAAGGTACTGCAGGTCTTTGTCGAGGAAGGCATGCGCGTCGAGAAAGACCAGGTCGTCGCGACACTTGACGACGCCACGCAGCGGGCACAGCTGGCGGTCGCAATCGCGCAGGCGGAATCGTCCCGCGCCACACTCGCGGAATACGGCGCCAGGCTGCGCAATGCCCGCCAGGAACGCGACCGCCTTCGTGACCTGGCCGCAAGGGGACTCGCAAGCCAGGC
Source organism: Gammaproteobacteria bacterium (assembly GCA_029881015.1). GTDB lineage: Bacteria > Pseudomonadota > Gammaproteobacteria > Steroidobacterales > Woeseiaceae > UBA1847. The sequence goes on from JAOUNK010000190.1 coordinate 5,143, forward strand.
CAGCCTCGATGCCGCCGAGGCGCTGCACGATGAACTTGCGGCCCGCCTCGAAACGGGACGCGAAAACGTGGAGGTTGCCGAGAGCAACGTGATGCTCGCGAGAGACGCGCTCTCAAACATGACGATTCGTGCACCGTTTGCCGGCATGGTGGTCACCAAGAATGCGCAACCTGGCGAAATGATCTCCCCGGTCTCGGCGGGCGGTGGATTCACGCGAACGGGCATCTGCACCATCATCGACAGCGACTCGCTCGAGATCGAGGTCGATGTCAACGAAGCCTACATACAGCGCGTCGTTGCCGGACAACGGGTTTCAGCCGTGCTGGATGCGTATCCCGACTGGCGGATTCCTGCAGAAGTTATCGCGATCATCCCGACTGCGGATCGGCAAAAGGCCACCGTTCGCGTGCGTATCGGCTTTCTCGAGCGGGACCAGCGGATACTGCGTGACATGGGCGTCAAGGTATCGTTCCTGGGCTCGGAAATTCCGCAGCAGACAGCCCGGACTGTTCCGGGCGTGATGATTGCGGGCGCCGCATTGCGCTCGGACAGCGACGGCGATTTCGTCTGGATAATTCGTGACGGTGTGGCGGAACGCCGCAGCGTCGAACTCGGCGGGCCGGCGGATCGGCCACAGGTATTGATCAGGAGCGGCCTCGTACCCGGCGACATCGTCGTCCGCAGCGCAGAAGCGCCGCTTACCACGGGACAGGCAGTAAGAACGAACTAGCAGGGGGATTTGCAATGAGTGAAGCGCTCGCGAAGCTGGCCGGTGTCAGCAAGGTGTACCAGAAAGGCAAGGAAAAAGTCGAAGTCCTGCACGACCTCGATCTCGAGATCGCGGCCGGCGATTTCATAGCGATCATGGGCCCCTCGGGATCCGGCAAGACGACCCTGCTCAACCTGCTGGGTGGACTCGACAAACCCTCGAACGGTACCGTCGATGTTGGCGGCTCCGTGCTGTCGTCGATGTCGAACAGCCAGCTCTCCCACTGGCGTTCGACGAACGTCGGTTTCATCTTTCAGTTCTACAACCTGCTGCCCGTTCTGACGGCACAGAAGAATGTCGAGTTGCCCTTGTTGTTGACGAATTTCAGCGGCCAGGAGCGGGCAAAACGTGCCTCGATCGCGCTGGATATCGTCGGGCTTGGCGACCGCGCCAGGCATTATCCGCGAGAGTTATCGGGCGGCCAGGAGCAGCGCGTCGCCATCGCTCGCGCCATCGTCTCCGACCCATCCTTGCTCCTCTGTGACGAACCGACGGGCGATCTCGACCGCGAAACCGCCGACGAGATTCTCAAGCTGCTACAGATACTCAACAGGGAACATGGCAAGACCATTGTCATGGTTACGCATGATGCCCAGGCAGCGGAATACGCAAATCGTACGCTTCATTGTGACAAGGGGACGCTGGAAGCCCGGGAGGCCGCATGAAATATTTC
>JAOUNK010000191.1 GCA_029881015.1 Gammaproteobacteria bacterium
ATCTTTTATTGTTTTCGCATTAGAACCGAACGCGTTCGAGAGAATAGGCCGCTTGATTACCCGGTACTCATCTTCGAAATGCTTGTTCTCAGATTCGGGCGCAATAAGACCTGCCTCGCGCATAGCGTCCTTGTCGATCTGAATAGCTCTGACCGAGGCGCCATCAGAGACAGGAAGCACCACCGTACCATCAGCATCGTAGGTCTCATTAGCGTCATTCGTTTCGATTCGGCCAATCTTTCTGTGTTTTCTCGGTCCCGATTCCCCGGACCGCTCCTCCTGCACTTTGCGGAGCGCTTCGACTAGCTTACTCACGCGCCACCTCCGCTAAGCAGTTGTCGTACAAGGACACCGCCAGGTTCTCTGAATACAAAAGCCACGATGAACGCGCCGACCAGGACACCGCCCGCCATCAAATAAGATGTCAATTCCATTCTTCTCTCGGCATGGTGACGTTCAATCCAGGTCATGCTAACGGCGCCCAGCACAGGCAGTCCGGTCACATCGCGCAAATCGCTGACATCGTGAAATACGGGCCTCATGACGTGCAGGAGCCATGCTACGCCGCCGCCGATTCCCAGCCCAACGATGAATGTGCCTATCAATAGCAGCGCTCTTTGCGGCGCAACCGGCTCGGTGCCAACGAAAGGCGGGTCGATCAGACGAAAGTTAACAACAGCTGCTTCCTGCTTTCTTGAAGAGATTACTTCCTGTTCAAGAAGCCCACGCAACTCGTCATACGTTGCCTGCACCTGATCATAGTCGCGCGTTAGCTCGGACAACTGAGCTTCGATGGCCGGGATAATTCCGACCTTTGCCTGCAAGTCCGCGATCTTGACGCGGTCCCGCCCGATCTGATTTTGCAGCCCGGCGATCTCAACATCGATCTGGTTCAAGGCGATACTGAGCTGCTGGTAGACCGGATTGTTGGATAATACCGCAGTATCTTCCGGACCTGCGTTGCGCATCATCTCAAGCTGCTCATCTCGGCGATCGTTAAGTTGAGCCAACTGCTCACGCGTTGAAATTACGTCGGGGTGCCTGTCGGTAAATCGCAACAGGAGTTCACCAAGCTGCGACTCCAACTCCAGGATGCGTGCATCCATATCGCTCGTTGGCCCGCTGCTGCCGGGTACAGTACCGTCGCTCGAATCGTTAACGTAGGGATTGGAGCCCCGGAGCTGTGCAAGCAATGCGGCCCGCCGGCTTTGAGCGTTTTGCAGCTGAGCCTCGAGGACACCAAGTTCATCCAGCTCAACTTGCAGACGATCGAAGTATCCGCCACCGTCACCGGGCAGAAGCCCAACGTTTTGTTGCTTGAAATCGGCCAGGGCTTGCTCCCGCTGACGCAATTGTTCGTCGTACTTGGTGATTTCGCTTGTTAGGAACTCTATGGTTTCGTCGGAACTGTCCTGGCGGCCACGGACCACGTCATCCATGAACTCATTCAGTAAGGAATTGACGACCGCGAGACTCATGCTCCTATCTTTGTCCCGGAATGAAATTGAATAGATACCATCAGTGGGCAGCGGTGCCCTTGGCTGACCCGGGGATCCCGTGATAACGATCTTCTCCACCAACGAGCTAATAAGGTCGTTCTTCTCCAGAGGCGTCGCAGCTCGAAGTATCAGATCGGTCTCGGTGGCGACCTTTTCAAGAACCGGTCGACCATGCATTGCCTGCTTTACGAGATTGACTTGTCCGCCAGCTGCATCGTCGACAACTACAGAGTCTATGACTCTGTCCAGCCTCGAACGCGTCTCGACAAAAAACCGAGCATTGGCCTCGTAAACATCCGACATCGTGAAGATCGTAAACCAGCCGAACGCACAGACTATCCATGCGGTAGCCATTGCCCACCAACGAAACCGCCAGGCACCTACAATTTCCCGGCGCAGTAACTTAAGAATTTCATCCATTTGAGTTGTCTAGAACCTCGACTCGGGGACGATCAGCACATCGCCCGGGTACATCCGTATGTTTTGACTCATATCGCCATGCCTTAGCAAGTCATCCAGCCTTATCTTGCATTCTGTCGTCGCCCCATCGACGGTACGGACAACCTGGCTGCGGTTACCTGCAGCAAAATCGTCCAGCCCGCCGACCGCAACGACTACGTCTAATATCCGTATGTCATCCCGATATGGAATTGACTGCGGTGTTACGACGTTGCCAATTACCTGCACTTGGTTTGACGATCCTTCCGCAGTGACGATGATATTCACTTTCGGCAGACGCAGGTACTCCGCGAGAACCTCCTCCATATCTCTAGCAAGCTCAGTCGGTGTCTTTCCAACCGCTGTCATGTCCTCAACGAGTGAGATCGATATTCTGCCATCGGCACGAACCGGTATAGTCCCGGACAGGTCAGGCTCCCGCCAGACAAAGATCTCGAGAACATCGCCGGCTCCAATCACGTAGTCCTGCGCGCGAGCTTCGGGTTCCGGGCAGAGAGGCGGCTTACCGGCGCCACCACTCGCGCACGAGGCGCTACCCAACACTAGCAGCAGAAAACCGAACTTTATGTAACGCGTACCCGCGCAAGAAACCCAGTCAAACATCAAACGTCTCCGATTACCGATTTGTGGTCGCGAAGCCAGTCTCCCAGCAATACTCTTGCGTCCTCACAGCCTTGCCCGCATGTGGCCGACAGGATACTGACGCCCGCATCTCTCCGACCGCGCAACACATTGATACCGTATAGTAGCTGCGCCTCCAAATCGCTGGCAGTAAGTATTCCGCCAACGTCGAACCAAAGATACAGCATCCGCTGCTCGCCGCTAGCGGCGACCAGGTTCACTTCCCTTACCGTCCAGAATTCTGCGCCATTTCCGCTGTCGATCTTCCTGACGGTATCTCTGGAAATCGACCATTTGTCCAATCCCTCGACACGGTTTTCAGAACCAACGAGTTCACGCCCCCGCGCCTGCCCGCGGTATAAATTGAAATAGGCATCAACCGTGCCCTGATCGCGGCGGTACTGCCCGATGGTCTCAGCCGTTGTACCAACATAATGTGGCCGCCAGTCTGAATCGACGGCATGGTCGACTGTCCAGGCGCCTGGGGCGCTAGGCAGATCCAGTTCAACACTGCCCTCTGCGTCTTCGGGAAGACTTGCCAGGATCGCCCCCCCAGACACTAGCAGACCGACCAAACACGCGGAGAGTGCCACTACAGGCCGCTTAGCCGATGCTACCCCATTAGAAACTACTGTCGGTGGATCATCCATGCGGTCATTGTTTTCCGACTGCTCGACTTTGCGGGCTATCATCAGATACGGCACTAGTATGCCCGCAAACAGGAACCACCCGAAATAGTAGTGATCCTGTGTAACCAGGTAGTGCTGCATATCCGTCAAATAGCCTACGTAGACGACGATGAATACGCGGAGCCAGTTGGTCAACAAGGCTGCAGCGACAGCCAACGCCACGAGAAGTAACCGCTTCTTTGCGCTTTGTATGAATAGCAATCCATAGAGAACGGACAGGGCGATCGCAACTATAAAATAATGCAGGCCACTGCATCCCCCCTCTACTTCAAATGCGCCAGCAGGCAACGCAACCGTGTTTCCATGAATAAAAGCCGGAACTCGAAATACCCAAAGCGCCAGCTCAACGGCCCAGACTGTCATTTTCTGCAGAACGAAATTTCCGCTTTCCCAAACAGGAATCGCGAGATATAGGTATGCGACAAACATCCAAAGCCGCTTCGCGGCCGACCATCCTAGAACGACCAGCAGCATAGTTCCGAGAATCAAAGGGAGTACAGCCATCTGAATGGCCTGAATACTTGCCAACACTGCGATAAGCCAAATAGTCAACAGCACGGCAAACGGCACGAGCGCCAGGAAGGCCGGATTCGCATTCATACCCGAAAGAACCTCTCGCTGCCTGTACAGGAGATAGCCGCAAATCAACACGATCAAGTGCCCATGGGAATAACGTGTTGACACAATCCAGGACTCGTGGAGCGATCGCCAGGTAGGCCATAGAAACACGACTGAGAGAACGCAAACGGCAACCGCTAGACTCCAAGGTGACACCCACGAACTACTGACTCTCGACATGATCTATACAGGTCCGTCAAAGAGATTCTGAAAGCCGCACAGCTTCCGCACGACTCGCAAAGGACTGCTCGCTGCTTAGCAGCTCGTCCAGAATGCTTCGCGCCTCGCTGATTTCGCCGGAACTGGCCAGGGCGCTAGCAAGATGAAACCGGATTTCGGCGATACCTGGTGACTGTCGAACTGCATCACGTAGCAGTGGCACAGCTCTTTCAAAGTCGCCTTGGCCGGCCAGGATCCAGCCGAGCGTATCGGTAATGCTGCCATTCGTTGGCATGATTTCGTGGGCCCGCTCTGCCAGCTCTACTGCACGTGGATCATTCGCCAGAGCATATCTCCAGGCCAGGTTGTTCATGCTGACCGCGTCGAGCTCCCCGGCGCGCAGCAATGACTCATACTCAGCCACGGCCTCGGCTATGTTGCCTTCGCTTTCGATAATCCGGGCATACATGGAACGGACTTCATGATCCTGGGGATGATCCTTCAACCAGGTTTCAAGTGGCTGAGATGCCCTACCGACACCAGCGACAACCCGAGCCCTGGCAAGCCGCATCGCAACCTGACGATTCCACGAGACTTTCGACGCCTCTTCGAAAGCTGTCAATGCAGCCCCCCCGTCCCCGCCAGCGAGACTGATGTCGCCCCGCAGAATCGGGCAGCGCATGTCACCAGGCAGTAGCTTGCAGAATGCATCGGCACTATCAGCTGCCGCACCGAAATACTTGTTTGCCAGCTGTGCCTGCGCAAGATCAAACTGGAAAACTGCATTACCTGGAGAAGCCGCCGCTGCGCTCATCAGCGCACGCAATGCACCCTGGAACTCGCCTTTGGCCAATAGCCCCAACCCTCGGAGGTGGTCGAGATCAGAGTTGCTACTGAATCGCGACTGCGCGACATCGACAGCCGCCAGGGCAGCGTCGGGTTGACCGAGAGCCAATTCCAGGCGCACGAGTACCAAATGGGGAGTAATCGACTCTGGTGTGCTTTCCATCGCCCGAACTACATAGGGGCGTAAGTTATCGAGTGACCCGACATCCTGAAAAATCATCCCGAGGGTAATGATGGCGGGCACGTATGCCGGATGTGCTTCAAGGAGCGATTGCAGCCGCATTGCAGCAGCGGTGGTTTCACCGTTTGCTAACGCAATACGACTCAGACTGAATTGCGCGGTCAGGTTCTCGGGGTCCAGGGACAATGCCCTGTCATACTCCGCCTCTGCGCGGTCAGACTCGCCAATAGACTGCCAAAGAATACCGGCGATTACATGGGCGGATGGGTCAGCAGGATTATCGGCAAGTAACCTCTCGCTCTCGGCAATTGCCCGCTCGTTGTCACCTTGCCTTACCAGCGCCGCAATCAGCAGGGTCTGCCTTCGCAGGTCACTGCCGGCACGTATGGGCATGCTTTCGAGAACATCGACTGCCTGTCCGACACGGTCTACGCGCAAATATGCCGTGGCCAGGGCCAGCGTGACAGCATCATTACCAGGATCCTTCTCCACCCCTTTCCGGAAGAACTCCAGTGCCGCTTCGTCGTCGCCTGTGACCAGCTTAGCTCGCCCAAGCATCGAAAAATACATCGCATCGGTCTCACTCAGATAGTCTGGCGACAGTAGTATTTCGAGAGCACCGTCCGGATCGTCGAGTCGCAGGCGCGTTTCGGCCAACAGACGCCGCGTCGCGTCTCCACCAGCATTCGCTCGTACGGCAGCGATCAAATGCGATTCGGCCTGGCGCAAGTTGTCCTGAGAAAAATTAATTGCGCCGAGCAGCGCGCGTCCGCGCGCATCGCCGGCGTTCTTCGAAAGATAATCCTGCAATGCCATTTGTGCCAGGTCGTAATCGCCCTTCGCAAAGGCCAGGCGCCCGCGGAGGAACCCGGAGACCGGGTGGTCCGGAAACCGTGTTCGCAGTTCATCAAGCTGGGCGCCCGCGGCGTCGAACTCCTTCGAGTCGATAAGCGATGAAACCAAGCCGACTTTGGACGAAAACTTCTCAGCCAACGGCGTTGCTTCGGATTGCAGTTGCAGGGCCTTCCTGAATGCCTGCGCGGCTTCAATGTAGTTTCGGTCGGCCTGCAGCAGGCGCCCGCGCACCAGCCAGACTGCCGAGACGTCCGGGTTCTTCTCAGCCGCAAAATCGAGAAACCGCTCCGCGCCCGCTCGATCACCCTGGTCTGCACTAACCATCGCCAGTCCGATCAGCGCCTCTGCATGCTCGGGTTCTAGTACCAACGCTTCTTCGTAGTGAGCTCCGGCATTCGCAGTATTCTGGAGTGCGAATTGCACGTCGCCCAGAAAGACGAGCGCGTCCGCGTCGGACGCAAATGAGCTCATGTTCGGCACCACGCGTTCGAACGCGTTCTCGGGTCTCCCCTGGCTCAACAACGCGCGACCGTAGGCAATCCAGGTCGACTTCTCGGTCTCACCTAGCCCGATGGCTCGCTCAAACTGACTTGCTGCACCTGAAAAGTCGCCAAGTTGATACGCGGTCTGCGCCAACAACAACCGACCTCTAG
>JAOUNK010000192.1 GCA_029881015.1 Gammaproteobacteria bacterium
CCGCGGTCGGGGGCATCATCCTCAACCTGATGCCCTGCGTGTTCCCGATTCTCAGCATGAAAGCGCTGAGTCTCATGAACATGGCGAAGCAGGATCAGGGCGCCGCCCGGGAAAGCGGCCTGCTGTACACCCTGGGCGTCCTTTTGGCGTTCGCCGCAATCGGCATTGCCATTCTCGGCTTCCGCGCCGCGGGCAACGCGGTCTACTGGGGCTTCCAGTTCCAGAACGGGCCCGTGAACATGCTCGTGGCGATGCTCATGGTCGTTATCGGCCTGAACCTGCTTGGGGTTTTCGAGATCGGTACGCGAATCATGGGCGTTGGCCAGGAGCTGACACAGGGCGGCGAGCGCAAGGCGGCGTTCTTCACCGGCGTTCTTGCCGTCGTCGTGGCGACACCCTGTGGCGCACCGTTCATGGCGACGGCCATCGGCTTCGCGTTCCAGCAGTCGTCCGCGATTCTCGTCACCATCTTCCTGGCGCTGGGCTTTGGCCTCGCTTTCCCGTACCTGCTGCTGAGTTTCGTGCCGAACGTCGGCAAGAAGCTGCCGAAACCGGGGCCGTGGATGGCGTCGTTCAAACACTTCCTCGCCTTCCCGATGTTCCTGGCGGCGTTGTACTTCTTCTGGGTGGGCGGGCGTGTGCTCGGCGTGTCGTCGATGTTCGCCGGCCTGGTCACGGCGCTGGCCCTGGCCTTTACGCTGTGGGCGTATGGCAAGGCCGCCATGGCAAGGGTAAAAGGTGCCTGGTACGTCACGGCGCTGCTCGGCCTGCTGGCCACCGGCTACGTCTACACGAAGATCGATGCCAGCAAAGTCGTGCTGGATGAAGACGGCCACGTGGCGGCCGGCATGCTGGGCGGGCTCGAGCTGGAGCATTTCGATCCCGGGCAGGTGCAGCAATATATCGCCGACGGCCAGCCGGTATTCGTGTACTTCACCGCCGACTGGTGCATTAGCTGCAAGGCCAATGAACGCGTGGCGTTGTCGACCGACACGGTTGCCGAGGCGTTCAACTCGCGCGGGATCAAGGTCGTCGAGGGCGACTGGACCCTCGAGGACCCGGTCATCACGGAGTGGCTGGAGATGTACGACCGCGCCGGCGTGCCGTTGTACCTCTACTTCCCGAAAGGCTCGTCGCTGGAGAGCGTGACGATCCTGCCGCAGATACTGACCCCCGGCATCGTGGTCGATGCGATCGCCGCGGCGGACGAGGCTGCCGGAGACCTTGTGGTAGCCGCTGCAGGCGATGCTGAGGAAAGCGAGGACGAAGACGCCGAACTGGATGAGTACATCAATTTCGTTGTACCCGAGGCAGCGCCGGACTGGTCGCCGGTACAGGACTATATCGACGCCGATACCCGGTGGCATGCGATCGACGACGAGATTCGCGCGTCCGACGCGACCACTGAAGAAAAGGATCGCAGAAACGAAGAGGAGCGCGGGCCGCACCCGGAAATCCTCGATGCCATGGCCGCGGCCACAGCGATCGTCAACCTTGACGGCGAGCACGAGAAGACCTACGACGCGGCACTGTTCCTGATCGAGCATACGCGCGGGGCGCCGGGCGGTGTGCGGTCCATTCTGCTGGGCCTGCAGACGATGACGGCACACGGCGAGGACTTCGATGGCTGGCCGGCCGCGCTGTTCAACCTCGATTTCGCGGCGCCGGTCGGCTGGTTTCCCGAGGTCGACAACTACTTCGAGGACTACGAGTTCAATGTGCCCGACGACCGGCTGGCGCGCGCCACCGCGCAGTACTACGCGGCATCGCGGCAGATGCGATTTGCCAATGCCGTGGACACGCCTGCTGCGGACCGCCCCGGGCATCGGCAGCGGGGTATCGCGCTGGCCACGGGCTTGAGCAAAGGCGTGGAAAACGAGGAACTCATCAAGCGGCGGCGCTTCACCGATGACGGTGAACCGATTCCGTTTCCGACGATGGCCGAGGCCGAAGAGGATCTGCTCTACAACCTGAATTTCCTGACCGTCGGTAACAAGATCCCCAACGTCGAAGGTGTGCGCCTTGACGGTGTCGCGGAGACTATATCGACCTATGAAGGACAGGCCGTATTACTCGATTTCTGGGCTACCTGGTGCGGGCCGTGTATCAGGGCGATTCCCAAGATGGTCGCGCTGGACGAGGAGCTTCCCGAGGACAGTTTCGAAATCCTGTCCATCAGCGTCGACGAAAAAGTGGAGACCGTCACCGAGTTTCATGAAACCCGGCCGATGCCCTGGACCCACTGGCACGTCGGGCCCCGGGCGGAGCTGCTGCAGACCTGGGCGGTTCGCGGTTACCCGACGTATATTCTCGTCGACCATGAGGGCCTGATCGTCGCGCGTCAGCACGATCTCAACAATGACTTCATTGCATTGATCAAAGACACGGCAAACCAGAAAACCGAGGACCCTTCGTGATCGCAGCACATCGCTTGATAGCCTTATCACTCACACTGTTATTCATTTCCATTGTCGCTGTTCCTGCCGCCGCGCAGGACGACATTGCGACGCAGGTCGATATTCCTTACGAGACATTCCAGCTCGATAACGGCCTGACCGTTCTCGTGCATTCCGACCACTCGACGCCGACGGTATTTGTCGGCATGTGGTACGGCGTAGGTTCCAAGGACGAGCCCGAAGGCAAGACCGGGTTTGCGCATCTCTTCGAGCACCTCATGTTCCAGGGCTCCGAAAACCGCGAGGGCGAGTATTTCTCGCCGTTCACCGATGCGGGGGCGACCGGGATGAATGGCACAACCAACGAGGACCGCACCAACTACTACGCAACGGTGCCATCGGGCGCCCTCGACATGGCGCTGTGGATGGAAAGCGATCGCATGGCCAACCTGCTGGGTGCCGTAACCCAGCAGGCGCTCGATGAGCAACGCGGCGTCGTGCAGAACGAAAAGCGGCAGCGGGAGACGCGCCCTTACGCGCAGGTGTATGACAAGATTCGTGCAGGCCTGTACCCGGTGGATCATCCGTATCGCCATTCCGTTATCGGGTCCATGAAAGACCTGGATGCCGCGTCTCTCGAGGATGTGCACGAATGGTTCGAGACGTACTACGGTGCCTCAAACGTTGTTCTCGTGCTGGCCGGTGACATCACCATTGACGATGCGAAGGCGAAGGTTGCGCACTACTTTGGCGAAGCCCCGGGGGGCAAGCCGCTGTCTTATCCCAGGGAGTGGATCCCCTATCTGCCGGAGAATCGAATCGAGGTCATGTACGACCGCGTCGGGCAGACGCGGATTGTCCGGACGTGGGCAATGCCCGGCCTCAACAACAAGGACACATCCCTTGGTTACCTGCTGACCGACTCGCTCGCTGGCAACAAGAATTCACCGTTGCGCAGGAAACTCGTCGACGAGTTGCAGCTCGCAACGAGCGTCTCGGCACGCGTGTACGGTCGCGTGATGAGTGGCGAGTTCACGCTGCAGATCGACCTGCGTCCAGGCGTCACGCCCGAGCAGGTGCTGCCGGTCGTTGATGCGACCATTGCCGAGTACCTCGCCGAAGGGCCCGATCCGCAGCTCCTCGAGAACGCCAAGCTGGGCGTGAACATGTACATGCTCGGCTCACTGGAGAGTACGGCCGCGATCGGCCGCATACTGGCGGATGGCTTCCTGTTCTCCGACGACCCACTGTTCATCAACACGGAGCTCGCGTGGCTGAACGCGGCCACCAGCGACGAGCTGCGTGCGACCGGCAAGCGCTGGCTGACGCGCGGTTACTACCAGCTCACGGTCTTGCCGTTTCCGGAGTACGCCGCAGGCGAGCCGGTGGCCGATCGTTCGTCGATTCCCGAGGTGACGGCCAGTTCCACGATCAATTTCCCCGAGATAGAAACGGCTACGCTGGAGAACGGCATGAAGCTTGTCGTCGCCCGGCGCGGCAGCATCCCGCTGGTCAACGTGTCGATCGCCGTGGAGACCGGCGCGATGGCCGCCCCGGCCGATGCGCCCGGCCTTGCGGCATTCGTGTTCGGACTGCTCGACAAGGGCACCAGGCGCCAGGACGCCAACGAGTTCGCCGCCGCGAGAGACAAGATCGGCATGGGCGGAGGCTTTCGCGACGGTAACGAACGCAGCACCTACACCTATCGAATCCTCAGGACGCACCTGGGCGCATCGCTGGAACTGGCGGCGGAAATGCTGCGTGAACCGGCGTTTCCCGAGGTCGAACTGGACAAGATGAAGGCGCAGGTCGGTGCATGGCTTGCCAACCTGGAACTTGCACCGAACGGCGCTGCGTCCGGCCTGTTTGATCGCGCGGTCTATGGCGCCGACAGACCGATGGGTATCGTCTGGACGCCGGAGTTGCTGGCGCAGGTGGACAGGAGCAAGCTCAAGGCATTTCATGCGGCTGAAATCACGCCCGACCAGATAACGGTATACATGATCGGCGATATCGCACTGGAGACGGCACAAGCGTCACTGAACAAGGCATTCGGCAAGTGGAAGGCGCACAGCAAATCAGCCCGCCAGGCCATCGGCGATGCCGCGGAACCGGCGCCGCGCGTAATCCTCGTCGACTACCCTGGCGCCGCCTCGAGCACCATCGTCGCGGGCCACGCCATCGATGACTTCGACGCCGCGACGTGGACCGAACTGTCGATCATGAACATCGTTATCGGCGGCGCGTTCGAGTCCCGCCTCAACATGAACCTGCGAGAGGACAAGGGCTGGTCGTACGGCTACCGGTCCGAGATCAATCGCAACGTCAGCGGCGACATGACCTTTGCGACACGCGGCCAGGTCCAGACGGACAAGACCGCCGACAGCATGCGCGAGATTCTTAAAGAACTCGAAGGCTATACGGGCGACCGGCCCGCAACGGTGACGGAGGTCGATCGGGTCAAGCTGAACAGGACGCGCACACTGCCGGGCTCGTTTGCAACGAACGCCGGCTTTCTCGGTTCGATCATGAGTTCGGACGAGTATGGCCTGCCGTTCGACTACGCAGAGTCCGCGGCTGAGCGCATTGCAGCCGTGACACCGGAAGGCGTGGCCGAGCGGGCACGAAGCGTCATCGATACCGGCAAGCTGACGTGGGTCGTCGTTGGTGACCTCGAGAAGATCGAAGCGGATGTTCGAGCGCTTGAACTCGGCGATGTCGAAGTCTGGAACGCCTTTGGTGAAAGGCTAAGGTAAGAGGTCGCAACGCAGGGTGCCGCGTTGCAGGGCAGGAGATTCACTCCGTTGCGCCCGGCCAGGTATCACTGATGCGGTAGCCGTGCGGCCACGGGTCGCTCGGGTCGAGTTGCAGCTCACGCGTCCCCGTGATCCACGCGCGCCCCTCGATACTCGGCACAATAGCCGCCTTGTTGCCGACGGTCGTCAACGCTTCGACACGGCCGAGGAAGTTCGAGCCGATGATAGAGCTTGCCAGGAGCTCCGTGCCGACAGCAGCCTGGCCACGCGCATTCAATACCGCGAGTCGGGCGGAAACACCGGTGCCGGTCGGTGACCGGTCAATCTTGCCGGGCCGTATCGCGACAGCGTGGCGGGTCGTGAGCTGCGGCCCGCGTGCAACCGGTGTCGCAAACAGGCAAAAGGAAATATGGGTCCACTCGGGGTTCATCGGGTGTTCGAAACCGAGCTGCTCCGTGGCCGCGTCCGCAACCCGTACGCCGAGTTCGGCGAGTTCACGCGCTTCGCCGGGGACGAGGTCGAAGCCCAGCGCGCGGGCATCCACGATGACAAAGCTGTCGCCGCCGTACGCCGTGTCCCCGGTCACGGTGCCAAAGCCCTGGACTTCGATCGACTGGTCGAGCCGGTGGGCAAAGGACGCAACGTTGCGCACCTGTATCGATGTCACCTTGCCGTCCGCACAAAACGCCTTTACCTTGACCAGCCCGCCGGGCGCTTCGAGGGTGAGGTGAGTCACGGGCTCCTGCATCGCAACGATGCCGGTCTCCAGCAGGACGTTTGACACGCAAATCGAGTTCGAGCCGGACATGGGCGGCGTGTCTTCCGGTTCCATGATGATGAACGCGGCGTCCGCGTCCGGAGACTTCGGCGGTACGAGCAGGTTGCAGTGACGGAATACGCCGCCGCGGGGTTCATTGAGGACGTACTGCCTGAGGCCGTTGTCGCTGGCGATCCAGCGGGATTGCTCCCACAGCGATGCACCCGGCGGTGGCGCGACGCCGTCGACAATGACATCGCCGACTTCTCCCTCGGCGTGGCATTCGACGATCCGGATTGTCGGGTTGACGGGTATCATGCCGCTTAAAGTCGTCTGTCTCGCAGCGGAAATCAAACGATTTCGGGCACAGACGCATCCAAACCAATATGCCGTCGACTGGTCGGGGGGCCGGAACGCTGAAAATCAAAGACACATCCGCGCAGGACATTCGCCTGGCGCCTGCCGATCCGAGACGTAAGTACCTGATTCTTGGTGGAATAGGCATCGCCCTGGTCGCGGCGGCATGGATGGCGATGCCCGCTGTGCAGCGCTGGGCCAATGCCAGTGTGAGCGTTCCTGCGGACAGGGTGCGTACGGCCACAGTGCAGCGCGGCAATCTCGTTCGTGACGTCTCGGTGCAAGGGCGCGTCGTCGCCGCG
>JAOUNK010000193.1 GCA_029881015.1 Gammaproteobacteria bacterium
ATTTCTGTGCCACACGGCTTCAATATCGGCGGCGCTCGCCAACCCCCTGGTTGCCTGAATTCGCAACATAGCCATGAAACGGCCGAGGTGTTTGTCGTTCATTCCGGCACATGGGCCTTTCTACTGGGCCCGAACAAAGAGGACGGCGAGGTCGTACTCGGGCCCGGCGATGTAATCTCGATTCCTGTGCACGTGTTTCGCGGCTTCAAGAATGTCGGCGTGGACACCGGCTTTCTATACGCAGTGCTGGGCGGTGACGACCCGGGCCATGTGACATGGGCACCCTACGTATTTGACGATGCCGCGAAATATGGCCTGGTTCTTCTCGAAGACGGCAGCCTGGTGGACACCACCAAGGGCGAGACTGTTCCAGATGGCAAACGAGCGATGCGCGCAACAACGGATGAAGATGTCGCGAAACTGCGGAGACTGACTGCGGATGAAATGAGCGGCTGTGTCGTCCGGCATCGGGAACTGAGGGAGAGCGTCGTGTCTGCGTCAGGTACGAACGCCGTAACCGAGACTGCGGTAATAGGACAGGCCAGTCCCCAGGAAAACCTGGGCGCCGGTGCGATAACCTGGTCTCACGGATTCAACGTCAGGTACATCACGTTTGACCCGGGCGCAAAATGTCACGCGCATATCCGCCGCGAGGAAGAAGTTATCTTCGTCCACGCCGGCACACTTACCGTGCATCTCCCGGACCACGAAGTGGACATGGCCCCTGGAGACACGCTGACCGTGCCGAAAGGCATGCAACGCGCTTTTAGCAATCGTAGTGACTCTGTCGCGGAGACGTATGTCGTCCGCGGCGGCGACAGCCCGGGTGCTGCAGAAATCATTGACGATTGAGTTCAACACCTACCGAGGACAATGAAGTGATCAAGGTAATCAAGTCAGGCATCGACGCCGATGTCGCTGCCGATATGGACGCAAAGGTCAAAGCTACCGTCGAGGCGACGCTGAAAGACATCGAGACGCGCGGCGACGCTGCTGTGCGAGAATTGTCCGAGAAATTCGACAACTGGTCTCCGGAGTCCTTTCGACTGAGTGAAGAGGACATCCAGGCAGCCATGTCCCGGCTGCCGGAACACACGATCGACGATATCAAGTTCGCCCAGGCCCAGATCCGGAAGTTTGCCGAGATACAGAAGGCCGCCCTTCGCGATGTCGAAGAAGAGACGTATCCAGGCGTCTTTCTCGGACACAAGAACATCCCGGTTAACAGTGTCGGCTGCTACATCCCCGGCGGCAAGTACCCAATGGTCGCCAGCGCACACATGAGCGTGCTGACCGCCAAGGTCGCCGGTGTGAAACGCATCATCGCGTGTGCGCCGCCATTTGCGGGCGGCCCGCACGACGCAATCGTGACCGCAATGCACCTGGCCGGAGCCGACGAGATCTATTGCTTCGGCGGTATCCAGGCAGTCGGCGCAATGGCCCTCGGAACGGAAACGATCGCGCCGGTCGACATGCTGGTCGGACCAGGTAATGCATTTGTTGCGGAAGCAAAACGGCAGCTCTACGGCCGTGTTGGTATCGACCTCTTTGCAGGCCCGACCGAGACTCTTGTTATCGCCGATGACACATGCGATGGCGAAATGTGCGCGACCGACCTCCTCGGCCAGGCAGAGCACGGGACCAACTCGCCGGCAATTCTGCTGACAAATTCGCAAAAGATCGTTGACGACACGATCGTAGAAATCGAGAAGCAACTGCAAACGCTCGCAACGGCCGATATTGCTTCCGTAGCGTGGCGAGACTATGGCCAGATCATTCTATGCGACACAGAACAGGAAATGGTCGAAGAAGCGGACCGCATTGCCAGCGAACATGTCCAGGTAATGACCAGGGATCCGAACTACTTCCTGGAAAACATGACCAACTACGGCGCCCTGTTCCTCGGCCAGGAAACGAATGTGTCTTACGGTGACAAGGTCATCGGCACGAACCACACGTTGCCTACAATGAAGGCAGCCAGGTACACCGGTGGACTGTGGGTTGGAAAGTTCATCAAGACCTGCACATACCAGCGCGTTTCGCCCGAAGCGACTGCGACTATTGGCGAATACTGTTCACGGCTTTGCGAACTGGAAGGCTTTGCCGGACACAAGGCACAGGCCGATATTCGCGTCGCCCGCTACAAGGACAAGGAACAGGCGGCCTGATAACTAGCCAGGGGTGTCGAATCGTTCCCAGCCCTGGCCATTGAACGGATCGACACCCAGCTGCTGCATGACGGACGGGAAGTCCACCATGACCCAGTTGTCGACGATCTTGCCGCCGACGACCTTCCAGAAGTCCATGTAGCGGATCTCGACCCGCTTGCCGGTCGGCGCAATCCCCATGAACTCACCGCTGTGCAGGGCTTCCTGCCGGCCGAATGCGGCACACCACTCGCCCTGGGTAATGCGCGCTTCATCGATACATACCTTTTCGGAAAACGCCGCCTGAAACGGACGCTGCCAGTTATCCTGGAATTCTTTCAGGCCATTTTTTGTACCGCAGCCGGCGTTTCCCATCCAGCGAAACGCTTCGCTGAAGAAGCGTCCCATGTTGTCGATGTCGTGATCGTTGAGGCCATCGACCATTGCGTCAATCGTCGCGATTGTCTCATCGGTTTTTGACAGGTCATTGCTCGCCGTCAGTGCGGCCTGATCAGGTCTCATTCCTTTCACATCAATTCCTTCATACGAGCGAAAACGTCAACGCCAACCTGGTTCCAGATGTCGAGAATGTCGATCATGACCCAGTTCTCGCGAATCAGCCCGTTCTCGCAGCGCCAGATATCGAGGCTCGTCATGTCGATCTCCTGGCCCGCGGGCGAGATGCCCATCCAGCCATCGCCGGTGATCGTTGCTTTCATGCCTGGCCATCCACAGAACAGCACGTAGTCGCCATCTGCAAAATAGCAATCGTACCCACCGTTCTGCGTGTCGCAGCTGCGATCAGGCATCGCTTTGAGAAACGGAATCTGGTGCCATTTCCGAAAACCGGAGATCCGTCTGTTAGAGCCGATCCCTGCAGGACCATACCAGTTCATTTTCGGATGCCAGAATCGCTCGAGCTGCATAGCCTGAGCACCGCCTTCGGCGAACCTGCCCAGGCCCTCGACCATGGCATTCACGAGATTCATGCTCTTTTCAGAACGCGCCGCGTCACTCTGACCTGCCAGGATGCCGTCATTCGTCGCGGGACCCGGTGCATTCATTTCCACCCCAAGGCCAGGTGCCATCGGCCATGCACCTGCCTGCATCATGAGTGCGGGAATGTCCCACAGAAGTTTGGCCTCGACGATCTTCCCTTTGTCGAACCGGAAGAACTCGATGTACCGCATTGTGACAAGCTGCCCGGTTGCTGGAATATCGAGCCATGGCTTCTCAAAAACTCCGACGTAGTATCCGCCGCAACCAATCCACTCCTCATCGCGGTCGACGGCGCCGGCAACGATGTAGTCGCGGCGCTCCAGGTCTGGAATCGCGTGGAGCAGGGGCCCATAGCCCGACTCAAGCAGGCCTTTGGCGCCCTCGACGTCACCGATCGGGAATGGCAGCCGTACGTTGCAATTGGCGCTGCAGAGCGCGTCCAGCGCGGCTGGCAACTCATTCGGGTCACAGTCGTACAAGGCTTTCCGGTACGCTGCAAATCGGGCCTTGGAATCTGAGATGGTCTTGTTCATGGGGTTGTGAATATATATTGCATTCGAAGTCGGTTCCAATACTATGTGACGGATAATGAACACCAATGACCTACAGCAGGCGAAAAAGACGGTACGCGAATTTCATGCCGCGTTTGATGCGGCGCCGGCATCCGATCTTGCGCAGATTCTTGCAGACCACACCGCCCCCGATTACTTCTGGCGCGGCATGCACCCTTTCCATGAACAGCAAGGTGCGGAGGCGGTCGTTTCTGCATTCTGGGCACCGCTGAGAAGGTCTTTTACGTCACTGCAACGCCGGGAAGATGTCTTCCTGGCCGGCCGGAATTTCATCGACGAGGGCGACACCACCTGGGTTGTCGGCATGGGCAATATGATGGGCCTCTTCGACAACGACTGGCTAGGCATTCCTGCGACGCGGAAGATGGCGTTTCTCCGGTACGCCGAATTCCATCGTGTCGAAAACTGCAAGGTTCTGAGTCAGCTTTTTTCTGCGATGCACTGAGTGTGATGCACCAGGCAGGTTGCTATCCTCTGCCGCCCTCGACTGCGGCGGATATTATCCAGCCGGGCCCGCGTACGAACGATGGCGTCATGCTTGAAGCGCAGTCGTCAGTGGAAGGTGAAAAGACGTTGACTCTGGTCAACAAGATGATTGCCGACCTTAGCGAACTGAATATATCGGGCGAGAGCCATTGCCCTCCCGAGGTGCTGCAAAAGACTTGGCATGACGACATGATCTGGTATGGCCCGACGGGTATCGGTGCAACTTACACGATTCCGCGATACCAGGAACAACACCAGCATCCGTTCAGGACGCACCTGAAGGACAAGGTTTTCAATGGCCATGTGGCCCGGGTAGCGGAAGGAAATTACCTGGGCTTCTTTGGCTGGGCTAATTTGACGAATACGCCAACCGGCGGTTTCCTCGGGCTCCCCGGGAACGATGTCCGCGCAGACATGCGTGTCGTCGATATCTATCGTCGCGATGGCGACAAACTGGCCGAAAACTGGGTGTTTATTGATCTACTGCACTGGCTGTCGATGCAGGGGCTTGACGTCCTGCAGCGCTTACGTGAACAACGCGGAATTCCCGATTGAGTAGCGCGTTTGAATACACAAGCTCGGTGCGGCCGGAATGGATCGACCACAACGGGCATATGAATGTCGCTTACTACGTCGTGGCGTTTGACGAGGCGACCGATGCTGCTTATGAACGCTGGGGTATTGGTCTCGACTATCCGGGCAGCAGTGGCTGCTCCGTGTTCACACTGGGTATGAACGTCGACTACCGCTGCGAGCTGTTTAGTAACGATACCGTCCGTATCGCGACTGACCTGGTCGATTGCGACGAAAAGCGCATCCATTACTTCCATCGAATGTACAACGACAAGAGCGGCGATCTCGCTGCGACGAACGAATGCCTGTGCATGAATGTCGATTTGCGATCGCGAAAGGCGAGCCCGTTTCCAAGTAGCATTTGTGCAATACTCGAACGCGAAGTAGATCGGGAGCACCAGCCGGAAGGATTGGGACGGATCCTGCAAATCAGGCGGCGCTAGGCTCAGCAGGATGGGCTTTTGGCAGGCGAAGTACCTGTGGTGGGGCATCGCCCTCAGCGGTTCCAGATTGACTCGAATCGCCTTACGGCGATTCTCGCCCCTTCGGGGCGCCTTCGGCGTCTAAAGCGCTGGCGCGTTCTATCGAACAACGTCTGCCCCCTTGGGTGGGACACACCTGTAAACAAAATTGGGCCCACAAGGGGGCCCTGGACCGACGATTACTTACTGTCGGTCTCGAATGAGCCATACGCTCGTGAGAAAGGCGCCACGCTTGTGATCATACGCATGGAAATATTTGGTGGTAATGACGCAACATGGTCCGCATCGGTCTGGGGACGCAATCTCAGTGACAAAGTATTCAGAACCAGCACGAACTTCGATGGGATTTTTGGCAACTACTCCAACTGGAGTCAGCCGCGTACGTACGGCGTCACGTTCTCATACGATTTCTAGAACGGACTCGCGGGATAGATGACAGAGGGCAACCGGTGCTGCAGCGCAGGGCAAGCCGGGCGCGGCTGTTGACCCGTCTCGTCAGCGAACGCAACGCGCTGGTCAATCAGATACGGGGCCTGTTGTCGGAGAACGGTTTCACGATCGAACCGGGTGTTTCCAAGGTACGACGCGCTCTACCGTCGATTCTCGAGGATGCTGAAAACGATCTCAGCAATGGCGCTGGTGAGCTGCTCGCTTACCTTTACCGTGGCCTTGTCGAACTGGACGATCGAATCGCCCGGTACGATCACCGAATCAAACGATTGCATGAACGTGACCCGGTCTGCCAGCGTATCAGTAAGATCGCCGGCGTCGGACTTATGACCGCCACTGCGGTCGTGGCGGCTGTCGGTGATGCCAATAACTCCAAGAATGGGCGGCAGCTGGCAGCGTTGGTCGGCCTGGTTTCCGGGCACGTGGCCAGTGGTGGTAAGTCCAGGCTACCAGGTATCGGCAAGAGCGCTGATCGATACCTTTCGTACATTGCTGATCCATGGCGCCCGGGCCGCGCTTTATCGAGCCCGCCACAAGGACGATCGACACGGCTGTTGGATCAACCAGGTGCGGGACCGCCGCGGCACCAATCGAGCATGCATCGCGCTGGCCAACAAGAATGCACGAATTATCTGGGCGCTCATGGCGCATGGTGATGAATATCGACGAATTGATTCGGCCGCGCTCGCTGCGTATCAACCTGACTCACCCAACCGGAATTGCAAAGACAGTACTGAAATGATGGCGTAACGGGTCAAACCGGCTCTTGCAAATCCTGATGTCCCTCCGGGCAGCTCGTCTGTCGCCAATTGGGTAAGGAGCA
>JAOUNK010000194.1 GCA_029881015.1 Gammaproteobacteria bacterium
TAGCGAACACGCGCTCCCGGAATGGTCGCCGTGGATCGGGGCTCGCGAATCGACGTGTCGATGGCCGGTGTCCAGCGCTCCGGGTCGAGACCGGCCTTCGCGGCCACGCGCCGACACAGCTCTGCAAACATCCAGCTGATACCGGGGTCATTGAACTGGCTGGCAATGGTTGGAAACACCGGCACCTCGTCGTCCGCCGTCCCGAACGCAAGGTGATTGCGTTTCCACTGCTTGCGCACATCGCGCAATGCGTCTTCGGCGCCCCGCTTGTCGTACTTGTTGAGCACCACGAGATCGGCGAAGTCGAGCATGTCGATCTTCTCGAGTTGGCTGGCAGCGCCGTATTCGCTGGTCATGACGTAGACCGAGAAGTCGACCAGGTCGACGATCTCGCTGTCACTCTGCCCGATACCGGCCGTTTCGACGATTACGAGGTCGAAGCCCTGCGCTTTCAGGTAAGCGATGTGGTCGCCGAGCATCTCACTGGTAGCGAGGTGCTGGCGACGCGTCGCGATGGAACGCATGTAAACGCGTTCGGAGCGCAGGGAATTCATACGAATGCGATCGCCGAGCAAGGCACCGCCTGTCCGTCGACGCGTCGGGTCGACGGCGAGCACGGCGATTCGAATGTCCGGAAAACAGGCCAGAAAGCGATTGAGGACTTCGTCAGTTACGCTGCTCTTGCCGGCGCCGCCGGTACCGGTAATGCCGATTACCGGCACCTGCCCGGCCCTGACCTCCACTCCTTGCGCAGGCTAGCCAGCTCGCCTTCGTCGAACAGGCCTTCCTCGATCGCTGAGATCATTGCCGCCTGGTCGACGCTCGATTCGCTGGCCCGCGGTGCGGCGGTCGGTTTGCGCGCCGCCTCGGTGCGCGCGACGAGGTCCTCGATCATCGCCTGCAAGCCGAGTTCCATGCCGTCATGCGGGTGATAGATGCGCTCAACGCCGTAGTCCATCAGGGCGGCGATTTCCTCGGGCGTAATCGTGCCCCCGCCGCCACCGAAAACCCGGATGTGACCGGCACCCAGCTCCCGCAGGCGGTCGATCATGTAACGGAAGAACTCGTTGTGCCCGCCCTGGTAGGAGCTGACGGCAATACCGTCCGCGTCCTCCTGGATCGCCGCGCGGACGATGTCGTCGACGCTGCGGTTGTGACCTAGGTGCACGACTTCGACGCCCCGTGCCTGGATCAGGCGGCGCATTATGTTAATTGCTGCGTCGTGGCCATCGAACAGTGACGCGGCGGTCACAAAGCGCAATGGGCTGCGCTCGCGCCTGCCGGAGGCGCGTGGCAATTCCGTGGCTGCGGTGCTCATGCTGAAACCTGCCAGAAAGAATTTTAATCTGGATTAAAATAATGCAGAATCGGTCAGGACTCAAGCCACCGGCCTGGAAGACCATGGCCCCAAAGGCCTCCGACAGCCGCTTCGAACTCCAAAAAGGCCGCATGTTGCGCGCCGCGGCCAGGTGTTTTAACGAAAAAGGCTACAGCGGCAGCTCGCTCAAGGACGTTGCCGATGTCCTTGGTCTGACTGACGCCGCCCTCTATTACTACGTCAAGAACAAGGAAGAACTTGTCTACCTGTGCTATCTCCGGGCCGGTGACGTCGGTCGGGAGGCCATGGACCAGGCGATCGCAGACGGCCACACGGGCCTCGATACCGTCAGGCGCTACATTCGTTACCACCTGGAGGTCATGACCGGTGAACGTGGCCCGATCGCGATCATGAGCGAGATCCCCTCACTCCTGCCCGAGCACCGGGACGAGGTGCTGGCAATCTCCCGCGAGCACAGTGCGCGCTTCGAGGGGATACTCAGGCAGGGAATCGGAGATGGCAGCATTGCGGCCTGCGACGTGCGGATGACGGGCAACGCCATCATGGGCGCGCTCAACTGGGTACCCAAGTGGTTCCGTGGCGATGCGGCCGTGGCAGCAAGCGTGGTCGAGGAGTTTCCGCGAATCCTGAGTGCGGGACTGGCGCGCTAGCCGGCGGTCAGTGGGCGGCGTTCAAGCCATTGGGCTCGTCGTCGACACCGTCGAGGTGCTCATGAACGATCTCCCAGAGCCCGTCCATCCGCGAACTGACCTCGTCGGCCTCGAGCGGCTCCATATCGAGATGCGTCGTGATGTAGTCGAGGCGCATCTGCGCGATACGCAGATTCCGGCTCCGTAAGTAGTCGGCGGACACGGTTCGGCCCGTCTTCGGGTCGACGACCTTGACCGGACTGGTGCCACCGCTGAGACGGGAGCCCGTCCGGGCGACCTTCATTTCCGCCACGTCTCCGGCGAGCAGCCCCATGATAATGACGAGGTCGCTGTATTCCTTGCGCAGCGCGACGTAGAGCTCATCCGAGCGGGCGCGTTGCGCGTCATTCAGCGTCTGCAGCAGCTGGTCCCTGACCGCGATAAACTCCGGCGCACGTCGTTCCGCCGCGAGGCGATACCAGGCAGACGCCTTGACCGGGTCTTCGTCGACGCCCTGCCCCATCTGGTACATGTAGCCCGTCATGTACTGGGCATACTTGTCGCCGCGCCGTGCCAGCTCATTGGAATAGATGAAATGGGCGCGCTTGTAGTCGCCACGTTGATACAGGGATTCCACTTTTGCCTGGGTGCGCAGGGTGCGGTTGTCGAGATCACTCGTCGGGATCTCCGCCCACTGCGCCATGGCTGGCGCGGAGGCCAGTAGCAGCAGGGCAACAAGCAGGCTGTAGGTCTGTTTCATCAAAGTCGTTTCAATCGTAACGGACACCTGAATTTGGCAGTAGACCGAACGCAAAGTTCCGGGCAATTCGATCAATTGCGAGCTCACTACCGCGCTGGCCGGTCGACAAAGTGCGGCTCACGCTTTTCGAGATTGGCACGTACCGCTTCCGCCTGGTTGGGTGCCCCCAGCACCCGCAGTTGCAGCTGTGCCTCCAGCGCCAGGGCATCCTGCTCCGCTCGTTGCCAGGCCTCGTTGACAAGACACTTTATCCCCCTGACCGCGTCGGGCGACCTGCCGCAAATTGCGCGAGCCATCTTCCTGGCTGCCGCAAGCGGATCGTCCTCGATCGCCGTTACCAGCCCCCATTGCAGCGCCTCCGGCGCAGCGAAAACCCTTGCGGTCCAGGCGAGTTCCTTGACCCGGTCCGGCGGCAGAATGTCTCGCAGCGTCGCGCTGATCGCCATATCCGGAATCAGCCCCCATTTCGATTCCATGATCGAAAACTGCGCGCCCGGGGCAGCATAGCGAAGGTCGGCGCCGATGGCGATCTGAAATCCCGCGCCGAACGTCACGCCCTGGAGGGCGCAGATGACCGGCACCGGCAGCTCCCGCCAGGCATACGCGGCCCGCTGGAAGATATTGGCCGCCGACCCACGGACGGGCTCGAGCAACGCGGC
Organism: Gammaproteobacteria bacterium; assembly: GCA_029881015.1. Lineage (GTDB taxonomy): Bacteria > Pseudomonadota > Gammaproteobacteria > Steroidobacterales > Woeseiaceae > UBA1847. The sequence continues at coordinate 3,388 of JAOUNK010000194.1, forward strand.
AGCGAGGTCCTCGTTGCCCTGCACGGACGCGATGTCGATGCCGGCGCAGAAATTCTCGCCGGCGCCGTGCAAGACCACCGCCCGCAAGGATGGCTCGCCCTCGAGCGACCTGGCCGCCTCGTCGAGTGCGTGGAACATCTCGAGGTCCACGGCGTTGAATTTTTCCGGCCGATTGAGCATCACCTCGGCCACATGGTCATCGATCCTGATGGCGACTCGCTTACTCATCATCTCCGTCCTTAGGTCTTGTCGCCGGCCAGCCGCCAGGCTAGACGGCCAGTGTGCATTTGCCGTTGCGCAGGACTGTTTCGTTGCGCGCTTTGACGCTGCAGCTGAACGATATGACGTTGCCGTCCTGCCACATATCCGTAGTAATCGTGTCGCCCGGCAGGACGGGCGCGGAGAAGCGTGCGTCAAACTCCTCGATCAACGTATGGTCGTAGTCGCAGATCGTCTGCAATACCGCCTTGCAGGCCACGCCGAAGGTACACAAGCCGTGCAGTATCGGACGGTTGAAGCCGACGGCACGGGCCCTGGCCGGATCGGCATGCAAGGGGTTGCGGTCGCCGGTGAGGCGGTACAGGAGCGCCTGGTCGGATCGGGTCGCTATGTCGCAGCTCAGATCGGGTTCGCGGTGCGGGGCGCGGTGCGGCGGAATGCCCCTGCCCCGCGGGCCGCCGAAACCACCATCGCCACGGGCGATGATCGAGCAGCCCATGTTGAAGATCGCCGTATCGTCACTCGCAAGACGCCCTTCGGCCTCCAGCAGGATCAATGCGCCAAGCTTCGGGCCGCGGTCGAAAGCGTCGACAACGCGCTTGTTGATCAGCAGGTCCGCTGCTGGCGGGAGCGGGCGGTAGAGACGCAGGCGCTGTTCCGAATGCAGAATCTGGCTGTAGTCCCAGCCAAGGCCGACCGGGAACATCTCCGGCACCAGTACCGTCGCCAGGGTTGGCAAGGTCTTCAGGATCGCACCCTGTTCATACACGTAAGGCAATTCACGCGTGTCCAGCGGATCCTGCCCCATGCCCACGGCAAGCGCGTAGAGCATCGAATCGGCATCCGTGTAGGAAAAGGGAAGGTCGCTTTCGACCTTCGCCATGAGTGTGTCGTAATCAAGTGCCATGGTTTATCCGTGTTTCGCGGCGTGCTGCCAGCCCAAGTCTGCCAGCGGTTGCACGGCTTTTACAGCCTCAGACGCGTGCGCACTGGCCGCCGTACCGTCTCTTACCCTGCCGGCGATACCCTGCAGGATCGCGGCGAGCCGGAAGAAGTTGAAGGCCAGGTAAAAGTGCCGGCCGGGAATACCGCCCTGTCTGCCGGTACGCTGGCAATAGCGCGCCACGTAGTCTTCCTCGTGCGGAATCCCGAGGTTCGCGAGCGGCTTGCCGACGAGCCCGATCGAGCCGATGCCGATATCCGGCATGTGCCACGCCATCAGGTGATACATGAAATCGGAAAGCGGGTGTCCGATCGTCGATAATTCCCAGTCGAGCACGGCGATGACGCGCGGTTCCGTCGGATGCAGGACCATGTTGTCCAGCCGAAAGTCGCCGTGCACGATGCTTGCGGATTCGTCGTCCGGAACACTGTCGGGCAGCCAGTCGATAAGCTTGTCCATCGACGCAACAACACGCGTCTCCGACGCCCGGTACTGCCGGGTCCAACGCGAAATCTGGCGTTCGAAATAATTGCCGGGGACACCGAAATCGGCGAGGCCGATAGCGGCGTAATCGGTGTTGTGCAGGCGGGCCAGTGTCTCGTTTACGTTGTCATAGATCGCGGCGCGCTCAGCGGGGTTCATGCCCGGCAAATCCAGTTCCCAGAGGATGCGCCCCTCCACGAACTCCATCAGGTAAAAACTCGTGCCGAGCACGCTGTCGTCCTCGCAGAGCGCGATGCTGCGCGGCACCGGGAACCCCGACGCGTGAAGTGCGCTGATTACCCTGTATTCGCGATCGACCGCATGTGCCGACTTGAGCAGCTTGCCGGGCGGCTTGCGACGCAGGACATAGGTGCCGGAATCGGCACTCAACAGGTAGGTCGGGTTCGACTGTCCGCCCTTGAACTGCGCAACGGTCAGGGGTCCGCGAAAGCCGGGGACATGCGCATCGAGGTAAGCCGCGAGCCGTGCCTCGTCGAAACGATGCGCTGTGCCGACCTCCCGGGTCCCGGTGTTTTTTTCCTGCCGTGCACTCATGGTCGCCGAGTCTACAGCTACATGCGGAAAATGCCGAACGGCTCCTCATCAACCGCCAGGTTGTTCATCGCGGCCGACAGTCCATGTGCCAGTACTGCACGGGTATCGAGGGGATTGATGACGCCGTCATCCCAGAGACGGCCACTCGCGTAGTACGGGTTCCCCTGGTTCTCGTACTGGGCGCGAATCATCGCTTCGAAATCCTTTTTCTCGTTGTCGGGCCACTGCTCCCCTCTCGCGACCAGTCCGTCCTCCTTCACGGTCGACAGCACGAGCGCTGCCTGGTCTCCGCCCATGACCGAGATGCGGGCATTCGGCCACATCCACATCATGCGCGGACCGTAAGCACGGCCGCACATGGCGTAGTTGCCGGCGCCAAACGAACCGCCGACGACAACCGTGAACTTGGGCACGTTGGCCGTTGCCACGGCGTTGACCATCTTTGCGCCGTCTTTGGCGATGCCCGCCTGTTCGACGCGCTTGCCGACCATGAATCCCGTGATGTTTTGCAGAAACACCAGCGGAATACGGCGGCGATTGCATAACTGTACGAAGTGGGCGCCTTTCTGCGCAGACTCCGGAAACAGGATGCCGTTATTGGCAACGATACCGACCGGGTAGCCATCGATATGCGCGAAGCCGCAGACGAGCGTCGCGCCGTAGAGCTTCTTGAACTCGTGAAATTCGGACCCGTCGACGATTCGCGCAATGACCTCGCGGATGTCGTAGGGGAAGCGGAACTCGCGCGATACGATCCCGAAGATGTCCTCGACGGGGTATTTTGGATCGACCGGTTCGCGGCGCACCACGCACGCGGTGCGCGCGAAATTGAGATTGGCCACGATGTCACGTGCGATAGACAGCGCATGGTCGTCGTCGTTGGCGAGATGATCCGTCACGCCGGATATGCGCGAGTGAACACTGCCGCCGCCGAGCGTTTCCGC
>JAOUNK010000195.1 GCA_029881015.1 Gammaproteobacteria bacterium
AATCGGGTAAGCTGCCCATCCATGAAAAATCAACCGAGAATAGCGCTCGTTTCGGTGCTCACAGCGTTGTCACTGGCGGCCTGCAGCCAGGGCGGTGGCAACGATTCGGCGCCCGCACAGAGCAGGTTCTCCCGGATTTCCGTCGGCGTCGAGAAATGCGTGCAAGACGACAGGACCGGCCTGTTGTGGGCGGGAAAAGCCGACGACGGCGGCCTGCATGACTACCGCCATACCTACTCCTGGTGGAACCCGAACGAGGCCAACGGCGAACTCGACTACCGCGGCACGGAAAACGCGGGCGTATGCGCCGGCAGTCGCTGTGATACCTGGCACTACGTCAATGCCGTAAACGCAGCCGGCCATTGCGGCCACGACGATTGGCGCATGCCCGCCAAGGATGAGCTCGCTTCAATCAGTGATTTGCTGCGGGCCGACAAGCCACCGACAGTCGACACCGATTTTTTCCCGCTCACGCAAGCGGCAGAGTACTGGTCCGGCAATGATTACAGTTTTCAGTGGGATGCGGCATGGGCCTGGAATTTCCGGTTCGGTCATGATCGGGTCGACTGGAAGAAATCCCCGAAATTCGTGCGCCTGGTACGTGGCTCCGGTGAGAACCTGCCTGAAGTGAAGGAATAGTCCGTTGCGCGCGCTCGCCATCGTCTCCCTGCTGCTTGTGCTCGCGCTGGTGGCCGTCAGTGCCTACTTGCGGCTACAGAATTCCGGCATTGGCTGCCCGGACTGGCCGGCCTGCTACGGGCAGATTGACGCGGCGGAAGAAACCGCTCCGACGGTCGGTAGTACTTACGAGCGCCTTGTGCGGGAAGCACAGGAGCCGATGTCCTGGGCCACACCCGCACATCGCCTGGTCGCGAGTGTCCTCGGCCTGCTGATTGTAGCCATGACCCTCATCTCACTATGGGCTCGTCGTGATCGCCTGCTGTCGCTCACGTTACTCGGCTTGACCGTATTCCTTGCCTGGCTTGGCATCTATTCGGGCGGCCTGCACAGCCCTGCCGTGGTTATGGGTAACCTGGTCGGCGGGTTCACTTTGCTCGGCTTGCTCGGCTGGATGGTCGTGAGGAATGTTCGTCCCCACGCAAATGCTTCGCGCCGCGTCCGGCGCTGGGTTGCCGCCGCGCTGGTGCTGTTGTGTACGCAAATCATGCTCGGTGGTTTGACCAGCGCGAATTTCGCGGCAACGGCCTGCATGTCCGTGCCCGATTGCCACGGCACGTGGCTGCCGGGCGGCGACCTGGCCAAGGCGTTTGACCTTTCCCGGCCGCATGAAACCGGGCCGTCAGGCCACGCGCTGGGTGGCGCCGAACGTGCCGACATCCATAAGCTCCATCGGCTGGTCGCCGTGGTTACCCTCCTTACTACGTTGTTCGCCGGCGGACTCGCAGCGCGCGGCCGTCTGGGCGCAACCGCGATCGTCGTGATTACGCTTGCGGCCCTGGAGTTCGGCGTTGGCGTCGCGTCGATTCTCGCTGACCTGCCGATCGGCATCGCTGTCGCCCACAACTGGCTGGCTGCCGTCCTGCTCCTTGGCTTGCTACGCTTGTTTGCCTTGTGCAGGAATCGACAGGTGCTCTTGTAGATGATTAGGGAAATGAACCGGCAGTCGCAGAACCGGGCCGTTGCAGCCTGGCTGCTACTCTGCTGCGGGCTCGTGTTTGCAATGGTCGTACTGGGCGGCTTTACGCGCCTGACCGGATCCGGCCTGTCCATGGTCGACTGGCGTCCATTGATGGGCATCCTGCCGCCGATGAGCGACGCCGAATGGCAGCGCGTATTCGAGATGTACCAGCAAAGCCCGGAGTTCCGGAAAGTGAACTCGGCGTTCGGCCTCGAGGATTTCAAGAGCATCTTCTGGCTCGAATACCTGCATCGACTCCTTGGTCGCACGATAGGCCTCGTCTTCTTCGTGCCCTTTGTTTACTTCCTCGTGCGCGGATACATACAGCGTCACGAATGGCCGAAGTACCTGCTGATGTTCATCCTCGGCGGCATGCAAGGCCTGCTCGGCTGGTACATGGTCAAGAGCGGACTCGTCGATGTACCGCGAGTCAGTCAGTACCGCCTCACGGCGCACCTGGTCGCCGCTTTCGTCATCTACGCGTACATGCTGTGGGTCGCCCTGTCCCTGTTGTTCCCGCCTTCCGCGAATGCGGCCAAACACCCCTGGTACGGGAGAGCGCTGGCGCTGACCACGCTGATTTCGGTCACTATCGTCTCCGGCGGTTTCGTGGCCGGCCTCAAGGCCGGCAAGATCTACAACACGTTCCCGATGATGGGCGACTACTGGGTTCCGCCCGGGTTTTTCGCGCTGGAGCCGTTTTGGCGTAATTTCTTCGACAACATGGCAACCGTCCAGTTCGACCATCGCTGGCTGGCAGTTGGGACGTTTGTTGCCGTTGTCGTTTTCTGGTTGAGGGCGCGCAAGATCGACATGCCGGCCCGGGCACGGCCGGCTGTGAACGCGCTGTTGCACACCGCGGTTCTGCAGGTTGCGTTGGGAATAACGACCCTGCTGCTTGCAGTGCCCGTCATCCTCGGTGCATCGCACCAGGCTGTTGCGATGCTATTGTTTACCATTGCCCTGTACCTCGTTCACGCATTAAGGAGAGTCTGATGGAGGTTTGTTTTGACCAGGACCTCATCGTCCGATACGGCGGTCGAGGACCGCGCTACACTTCCTACCCGACCGCGTTGCAGTTCAATGACGAACTGACCGAAGCTCAATACAGGGCCAAAGCGGTAGCGAGCAACGACAGCGATGTTCCATTGTCGTTGTACGTTCATATCCCGTTCTGTCACTCGCTGTGCTACTACTGCGGCTGCAACAAGATCGTTACTCGTAACGAGGAACGCGTGTCCCGGTACATGGATATGCTGTACCGCGAAATCGAAATGCAATCCAGGTTGTTCGACCGCAAGCGCAAGGTCGAGCAACTGCATTTTGGCGGCGGAACGCCAACGTATCTCGGCAAGGAACAGCTCGGCGCACTGATGGACCACCTGCGCAGTTCGTTTACGTTCGATGAAAGCGATGCGCACGAGTTTTCGATCGAAGTGGACCCCCGCACCGTTGACGCGGAGCGTATTCGCGAATTGCGGGCGCTGGGATTCAATCGTCTGAGCCTCGGCATCCAGGATTTTCACGAGCCGGTACAGGTGGCCGTGAACCGGGCGCAGTCGCCCGAAGAAGTGCAGGCGCTGGTCGATAGCGCTCGCGAAGCAGGCTTCGGCTCCATCTCATTCGACCTTATTTACGGTCTGCCATTGCAGACCGTCGAGACGTTCGACAAGACGCTCGACATCGTCATTGCGATGAAACCCGACCGGCTGGCTGTGTATAACTACGCGCACCTGCCGCAACGCTTCAAGGGCCAGCGCATGATCAATGCGGATGACATACCGACACCCGAAACGAAGCTGGATCTCCTGCACCATACGATCGATAAGCTATGTAACGCCGGCTTCATCTATATCGGCATGGATCATTTCGCATTGCCCGGTGACGAATTGGTGCTTGCCCGGGAGAACGGCACCTTGCAGCGCAACTTCCAGGGATACTCGACGCATCGCCAGTGTGACCTGATCTCGCTTGGCGTCAGCGGTATCGGCAGTATCGGCAACATGTTCGCTCAGAATGCGGTGTCGACAATCGAGTACGAAGAAATCATCGAGCGCGGCGAACTGCCCATCAAGAAGGGGCTGCTGGTCGATGACGACGACCTGTTGCGTGCCGCCGTGATCCAGGACCTGATGTGTTACGACAGGCTGTCGTATGACGACTTCAGTACACGGCACAATGTCGATTTTCGCGAGTACTTCAAGGACGAGATCGAGAAATTGAACGTCCTCGAAGACGATGAACTGCTTGAACTGAGTGACGCCGGGATCAGTATTACGCCGAAGGGCCGCTTGCTGCTGCGCAACATCGCCATGACGTTCGACCGGTACATTGACCTCGAAGAAAACGACAACCGCTTCTCGAAAGCTATCTGACTCGCAGCAAGCCCGTGCGATTGACTCAAGGCGATCGCCATTGGTTCGGCTATGCGACCTCAGTCAACCAACCGTGCGTATCCGGTTCGAGTCCGTACTGGATGTTCTGCAGCGCCGTCTGCAGTTTCTTGCGGTTCGGACCCGGCTGTCCGTCACGAACCCGAATTTCCTCGCCCTTGTACACCAGGGTCCCGACCGGCGAAAGCGTCGCCGCCGTACCTGACAGACAGGCCTCGTAGGTCGCGACTTTCTCGAGCAACTCGTCAACCGTGAACGGGCGTTCGGAGATCCTGTAACCCATTTCTGCGCCCAACTTGAGTATCGAGTCGCGCGTCATGCCGTGCAGGAACGTCGTGTCCAGCGACTTCGTGAGAATTTCGTCGTCGCTTATCAGCAGGAAGTTCGCAGCACCGGTTTCCTGGACATCGCCGTCCGGGCAAAACAGGACCTGGTCGACCCCGTATTTCTCCTTGGCCGCTATCGTGGGTCCTAGCGCGGCAGCGTAGTTGCCTCCTGTCTTCGTGCTGCCGAGCTGCTCGGTCGTGCGCGCCTTCTGGTCTTCGACGAGCAGCTTCAGCGCCGCGGCGCCGCCCGCGAAGTAGTCACCCACCGGCGACGTCAGCACAAACAGCGTTGCCTTGGTCGACGGCGCCGCGGCCGCGCCGATGTTCTCGAGTGTGCCGATCAAGGTCGGCCGCAAGTACAACGATGCAGGCGGCTCTGGAATAGCGTCCAGGTTTGCGTGCACGGCGCCGATAACCATGTTGGCCAGCATGTCGGCCCCGGGTACGGGCAAACACAGCGATGCAGCGCTCTTGCGCATTCTTGCAACGTGATCGTGCAGGCGAAAAATGCGGCCCTTGCCGTCTTTCCAGCGGTACGCCTTGAAACCCTCGAAACAGGTGCTCGCATAGTGGAACACGTGGGCGGCCGGATGCATGGGAAGAGGTGCCAGGGGTTCAATGGAGGGTGCCGTCCAGGCGCCGTCGGCGTATTGGGCGATCGCGATATGACCACCGAATTCCGTGCCAAAAAGCTTCATTTGCTTGATTTCCGAAGAATATCCGAGGGTCGCTACTTTGCCACCGATCGGCAACTCTTGGCCAGAGGTAGATGCACGTATTTGACTGCCCGAGCCTACTTGATTCGTGGTAGCTGACAGCTACCGGGCCGCCCAAGCGGAGCCGAATGTTGTCGCCTAGAAACTCGGCGGCGAGCACGCCGTGATCAGCTCGCAGGGTTCGTTGCCCGTGTTCCGAAACTGGTGCGGCAGGCTGCTCTTGAAATAGTAGGCATCGCCCTGGCCCAGGACAGCGACCTCATCGCCGACCGTCACTTCCAGGCGGCCGCGGAGGACGATGCCGCATTCCTCGCCGTCATGCGTGAGCTTGTGCCGACCCGTTCCGGCGCCGGGCTGGTAGCACTCCTTGAGCAACTGGATGGACTTGTGCGCGAGGCTCGCGCCGACCTGCAGAAAGGAGACGCCGCCTTCCGCGATCTCGATCAGCTCACCCGAGCGGAAAAATATGCGCTCCTGCGACTGCAGGTCATCGGCGAAAAACTCGCCGAGACTCAGGGGAATGCCATCGAGCACTTTCTTGAGCATGCTCACGGTCGGGTTGATCTTGCCCGCTTCGACCTGTGAGATCGTTGCGTTGGCAACACCGGACTGGCGCGCAAGCTGGCGCTGCGAGAGCCCGAGGTGCTCACGAATCCTGCGCAGGCGACTGCCGATTTCCTGGTCCATGCCGTTCTCCTGTCCAAGCTGTTTACCTTACTAAACATTTTGAAGCCGCGTTTCATCTAAATCAATGACTTAAATATCTTCATCTAACAGATTGTTTAACATCTGGTAGCGGGCGTACACTGCGGTCCATCCCGCCAGATCAACACGGAGACGCCTTGCATGAGTGCCGCAGTCGAAAATCCTTACTGGATGCCGTTCACGGCAAACCGCGATTTCAACCAGCAACCTCGGGTCATAGCAGGTGCCGCCGGCCACTGGTACACGACCGTCGATGGCACGCGCCTGTACGACACGTTTTCGGGCCTGTGGACCTCCGGTCTCGGCCATTGCCATCCGAAGATCGTTGCAGCCGTGCAGGAACAGGTCGCAAAACTCGACTATTGCATGACGTTCCAGGTGACCAACGACAAGGCGCGCAAGCTCGCCGCACGCGTGACGAGCATGGCGCCCGAGGGGATCAATCACTGCTTCTTCACCAATTCCGGGTCGGAGTCGGTCGACACCGCGCTCAAGATCGCGCTCGGCTACCATCGAGCTCGCGGCGAAGGCAACCGGACGCGCCTCATCGGTCGTGAGAAGGGGTATCACGGCGTGAATTTCGGTGGCATGTCGGTCGGTGGCATCGTCCCCAACCGGAAGGTCTTCAGCGCCGCGATGATTCCAGGCGTCGATCATCTGCGGCATACGCTGGATATCGAACGCAATGCGTTCTCCCGCGGCCTGCCCGCACATGGCATCGAACTTGCGGAGGACCTC
>JAOUNK010000097.1 GCA_029881015.1 Gammaproteobacteria bacterium
CGACCAGGATGGCGAACTCGTGAAGACGCTGCGGTCGCTGGAAATCGCCGAGATGGGCGGGAGAACGATCGCGAGAAGACAACGTATGAGCAAGACGGACAGTCCCGATGAATGGACCGAGATTGCCGTCGAGGAAGTCGAGTACGAACTCGACCTGAAAGACAGCCTCTTCACGCTGTCGAACCTCAGAAACCCGCGCGCCTAGCGGGAGAGGACAATAATGAACATCGTCCTGCGCCTGGCATGGCGAAACCTGTGGCGGCATTCACGCCGGACCTGGCTAACGATCGGGGCCATGGTGTTCTCGAATACCTTGCTCGTCTTCATGATCTCGCTGCAGTTCGGCATGTACGGCCTCATGATCAACAACACGCTGCAGGTCTTCAGTGGCCACATGCAGATCCAGGCGCCGGGCTACAAGGACGACCAGAAAATGCGCCAGGTCGTTCACGACGTGCAGCCGCTGGCCGCGCGCCTGCGCAGCGAACTCGGGAGCGACACGATTGCCGCGCGTGGCTGGGCATTCGGACTGGCATCGAGTGCCGAACGGAGTTACGGGATCGGCATCTACGGCGTGGAGCCGGCTCACGAGCCGCAGGTGTCGAACATCCCGGGCCTGATCGAGCAGGGCCGCTATCTCGAGGGCAACGATGCGGCCGAGATCGTGATCGGCGCCACGCTCGCGCGCAACCTGCGTATCGGTGTCGGCGACGAACTGACCCTGCTCGGCAGCGGGCCCGACGGATCGTTTGCGGCGGCGGTCGTTGACGTTGTCGGTATCTTCGACAGTGGCGTCAAGGAGATCGACCGGAACATCGCCGAGATGCCGCTCGGGACCTTCCAGGACGTGTTCTACATGGACGGCGCCGGGCACCAGGTCGTGCTGCTCGCGCCCGAGCTCGACCAGGCCGCACTGCTGCAGTCGCGCGTGGAGGGGCTGCTGGCCGGCGATGACGGACTGGTCGTGGAGGGCTGGGATGCGTTGCAGCCCGGCCTCAAGCAAGCCATCCAGGCGGATATAAGCAGTGCGTTCTTCATGTACGGCATTCTCGTCATCCTCGTGGCATTCAGCGTCCTGAATACGCAGCTCATGTCGGTGCTCGAGAGAACGCACGAGTTCGGTATCGTCATGGCACTCGGCCTGAAGCCGGGGCGGCTCGGTCGCCTGGTCATGCTGGAAACGGCCATGATGGGGCTGATCGGAATGTTCCTGGGTGCGCTGGCCGGCGCGCTGTTCACGACCTGGTTTACGGTCAACGGCTTTTCGTACCCGGGCATGGAGGAGATGGTGGCCAACTTCAACCTGCCGGGGCGTGTCTACCCTCGGGTCACGCTGCTCACGATGTTCGCGGGCCCGCTGGTCGTGTTTGTATTCACGCTGGCCGCCGCGGCGTATCCGGCGCTGCGCCTGCAGCGCCTGCACCCGGTCGCAGCGATGAGGACAAATTGATGCACATGTTCTTCGTGCTGAGCCGGCTTGCCTGGCGCTACCTGTGGCGCAACCATCGGCGCACGATCGTCATGCTGAGCGCCATCGCCGTGGGTACCTGGGCGATGATCTTCATGACGGCACTGACGCGCGGCATGGTGGACCAGATGATCGCCGATGGCATCAGCGTCATTCCCGGGCATGTGCAGATTCACAACCCGGACTACCTGGACGATCCGAGCGTCAACAATCGTATCGCGTACACCGACACCGAACTCACGGCGCGGTTCGGCAACGCCGGCTTTTCCTCCTGGGCCAGCAGGGTCCGCGTGCCCGCGGTGGTTACGAGCGAACGCGAGTCGCGCGGCGTTACGCTGCTCGGCATCGATCCGGAGGCGGAGCGCAGCTTCTCGTTCGTCGACTACGCTGCCGTCGACGGCCGTTTCCTCGAAGGCCCCGACGACAAGGGCGTGGTGATCGGCGCGAAGCTGGCAGATACGCTCGAAACGCGTGTCGGCAAGCGCATCGTCATCATGAGCCAGGATCCCGACAATGAAATTGCCGATCGCGGCTTCCGCGTGGTCGGCCTGTTTCATGCCGAGATGGAGGCGACCGAGGAATCCTACGCATTCATCGGCAAACACACCGCGCAGGACATGCTGCGCATCGGTGACACGGTTTCCGAGGTGGTGTTCGTGGGCGATGACTATCGCGATGTCGAGCCCGTGTTCGACAAGGTCGCCGCGCAGGTCGACGACTCGGTCCTGGTCAGCCGCTGGACGGAGGTCGACACCTACCTCGGCACGATGATGGGCATGATGGACGGTTTCATGCTGATCTGGGTGATCGTGATTTTCCTCGCACTGTCCTTCGGCCTCGTGAACACGCTCGTGATGGCCGTGTTCGAGCGCATTCGCGAAATCGGCCTGATGCTGGCGCTCGGCATGAAGCCGGCAATGATCCTCGGACAGATTATTATCGAATCCATGATGCTGCTGGCCGTCGGCCTGCTGATCGGCGACCTGCTGGCCTGGGCGACGATCAAGCCGCTCGAAGGCGGCATCGACATCTCCGTCGTTGCGAAGGGCATGGAGATGTTCGGCGCGTCCAGCATGTTGTACCCGAATCTCGATATCGGCGACGTCATTCTCGCGAATGTCGTCGTCCTGGTGCTCGGTTTTCTCGCGAGCCTGTCGCCGGCGTGGCGAGCGTCGCGTTACGAGCCCGTTGAAGCTATTACAAAGGTGTAATGATGACAGCAGTACGTTGTATCGACTTATGCAAGACTTACCGCCAGGGTGACCAGGACATCAAGGCCCTCGATCACCTGAGTGTCGACGTCGAGAAAGGCGAATTCGTTTGCCTGATGTCGCCGTCGGGCGGCGGCAAGACGACACTGCTGAACGCCATCGGCGGTCTCGATATTCCCGACAGCGGCGAAATCTGGATTGCCGACGAACGCATCGACCGGATGAGCAAGGGGCAGCTCGCCGACCTGCGCCTGGCCAATATCGGTTTCGTGTTCCAGGCTTACAACCTGATACCCGTGCTGACGGCCCAGGAAAACGTGGAGTTCGTCATGCAGGTGCAGGGCGTCGCCGCGGCCGAGCGGCGCGCGAAATCGCTGGCGATTCTCGAGGAAGTAGGTCTCAAGGGGCTGGAGACCCGCCGGCCCGCCGAGATGTCCGGTGGCCAGCAGCAGCGCGTGGCCGTGGCGCGCGCGATCGTATCGCGGCCCGAGCTCGTGCTCGCCGACGAACCGACGGCCAACCTCGACTCGAAAACTTCGGCCGAACTCATGGAGTTGTTTACCGAGCTCAATGAGCACCACAACACGACCTTCATCATCGCGACGCATGACCAGCACGTGCAGTCTTACGCGAAACGCCTGGTGCGCATGCTCGACGGGCGCATCGTCGGCGATGTCGAGCAGCATGCCGCGTAGCATCGTACTGCTGTTGCTGCTGCTGGCGTCGGTCGCCGTGGCCGACGAGATAGAGACCGGGTTCGGCGGCCACACCAAGTTACGACTTGTCGGCCAGGGCTTTCCCGATGACAGCCTCTATCGCGAGCTGGTCGGGGCGAGCGCGCTCGACCTAACCGCCGACCTGCGGCTGAACCTGTCGCTGAGTGCCGGGCACTGGACGTTCGACTCTGCCTACCAGCTCGTCGGTCTGCAGGGCGACACGATCAGGGCGGGCGGAGAGGTACCGAACGACGACCGCCGGCTGGTCAATTTCTCGGATGTCGTCACCGAGGGCGGCGACAGCGCCATCCTGCATCGGCTCGACCGCTTCTGGTTCGGCTACACCAGCGAGAAGACCGTCGTTCGCATCGGGCGGCAGGCGCTCTCCTGGGGCAATGGCCTGGTGTTCGCGCCGATGGACCTCGTGAATCCCTTCAATCCGGCGGCCATCGATACGGAATACAAGGCCGGCGACGACATGCTGTACCTGCAATACCTGCAGGACAACGGCAACGATGTGCAGGGTGCCTATGTTGCGCGCCGCGACCCGGCGACCGGTGACGTGGCGTCGGACCAGGCTACCGCGGCAGCGAAGTACCATGGCTTTGCAGGCACCGCAGAGTTCGATGTGCTCGTCGCGCGCCGCTATGGCGATACCGTAATCGGTGTGGGCGTGGCACATCCCATCGGCGGTGCCGTTTGGAGCGCCGATCTCGTTGCGACCGACACGAGTTCCGACACGCGCATCGAGTTCGTTACCAACCTGATGTACTCCTGGGTCGCGGGTGGCAAGAACATGAGCGGCGCCATCGAGTATTACTACAACGGCTTCGGCCAGGGGAGTGGCCCATACGACCCGGGCGAGCCCTTTTCGATGGGGCGCCACTACCTGGCGGCGAACGTGATGATCGAGATGACGCCGCTGTGGACGATGACGCCGACGCTGCTCGTGAATGCCGTCGACCCCAGTGCGCTGTTCCAGCTCGTGACGAACTACAGCCTGTCCGACAACCTGACCATGCTTGGCAGCCTCAACGTACCGCTCGGCCCGAACGGCAGTGAGCTGGGAGGCATCGAGTCAGTGGTGCCCGATCGCTACCTGTCGTTCGATGCGGCCGTGTTTGCGCAGATAGCCTGGTATTTCTGAGAGGGCCTAACGAAGGCTCTCGATCATGCGGCGGAAGCCCGCCTCGATCTCGAGCTCGAAGACCGGGTCCTTGATGTGTTCGTACCGCGATACGTCGACAGTCTGGGCATCCGCGTCCAGCATCTTGTCGATGCGCTTGAACAGATCTTCCTCTTCCCACAGGATGTGTTTGCGCATGCGCCTCACGTACGCGGTCGTGTCCTCGATCATCTTTTCGCGACGGACCGCCGCCCCGGCGTTGACGGCTTCAACCTCGTCACGCAGGAGTGAGCCGAGGTGCGCAATGTCACTGTGATCGTCAGGGACGTGATCGAGGTCTTCGGCGAGGTCGGGCCGCGCCTGGCGCAGCTGTTCGTAAACAACGTCTTCCTTGGGATGGTGCACGGCGTCGGGATAGACCGTCATGTAGCGCATGATTTCGTCGAACAGCTCGAAGTCGGGGTCCTTGCCGGCGTCCATCTGCTCGACGAGCGTGTCGAGGAGTTCGAGCACCACGCTCATGTTGCGGTGGTCCTCCCGCAACTCCTTCATGAGTTCTCTTGCGTCCATATCCATGACCTCAGTGTGGGGCCATCCGGGCCGCGCGACCATCGGGAAAACTCCCTACGCGGGCCTGCTAGCGAGAGGCCGGAATGCTTGCGAAATCGCCGGCGGCGTCGAGGTCGAGCAGGGCGTCGGCGAGCGCCGATACGAGGCTGTGGTTTGCAACAAACAGCTCGCGGTTGACGTTCAGCAGGGTCGAGATCTCGACCTCGCTCAACTCGCCGCGTGCAACTTCATCGTAGATGCGCCGGTGCATGCGTTGTTGCACCGATTCGGATTTCCCTTTTATCTCGATGAGGGCCGCGAAACGCAACGGCGGCAGGTCCGACGTCCGTAACGCGTCCAGCGATTCGTAGAACTCGCGTGCGGCCTCCCGGAACTGGCCGTAGTATGCGTTGAAGCGATCGTTGACGGAGGACTGGAACAGCTGCAGGTCCTCGTACACGTCTTTCATGCTCTTGGCGGCATTCACCGCATTACGGATTGAGGGGATGACCTGGGTAAGGCGCTCCGACTCCTTCGGTTCCAGCGCCGAGGTTTGCAGCAGCAGCGCCTGCCTGAGAATTTCGCCTTCGAGCTGCTTGATGTCCGCGTAGCACTGTTCGTAGTTCAGTGTGCGCGTGAACACATCCACGCCCTTGCGGTCCTCGCGACTGTCGTAGAACGAATGGTCGGCGGGCAGGCCGAACGTCGCCTGGTTGAGGGCGGCGGCCTGGTCGATCAGGCGCCATGTTTCGCGCGTCAGGTCCTCGAGTGCGGCCTCGGGCACGGTCGTGTCGCCGCGCTTGATGTGCCGCAGCAAAGGCTCTTCCTCTTCACGAAAGCGCTTGTCGAGCCAGCGGCTGAGCATGGGGATGGCGGGGAGGAAGATCAGGATGCCGATCAGGTTGAACAGGCTGTGGAATCCGACCAGCGCAAACAGCGGGTCGGAAAGGCCGAGCGTATTCGTGATGAAGTAGATCAGCGGTTTCAGGCTGACAAACGCGATGGTGTCGGCCACGACATTGAACATCACCACCGCCGCCGCAACGCGCTTCTTGGCGGCCGACCCTGCCAGTGAGCCGAGGATCGCGGTGATCGTGGTGCCAAGGTCCGCACCGATCGCGATGGCGGCGGCGGACTCCAGCGTTATCGCGCCGGCGTACAGCGCGCTCAGCGTGATCATGATCGTCGCCGAACTCGACTGGATGACGGCGGTCAGCAGCAGGCCGGCAGCGAGGAAAGCGATGAGCGGCAGGCCCGCGAGCGCGCCCGGGTCGAACAACTCGGTGGCAACGAGGGCGCCCGATTTCATGAACTCGAGCCCCATGAGCATCAGGCCGAGTCCGGCAACGAAGTGACTCAGGCCCGCGCGCCGGGTCCCGGCTGCCGACCAGACGACACCGAATCCACCCAGCGCAACCAGGGGCAGCGCCAGCGCTTCGATATCCAGCTTGAAGCCGATGGTCGCCACGATCCAGCCCGTCATCGTGGTGCCGAGATTCGAGCCGAAGAGGATCCCCAGGGCACTGGCCAGCGAGATGATGCCCGCGCCGACAAACGCGAGGACAATCAGGCTGACGACGGAGCTGCTCTGCAGGGCGGCCGTGGACACCGCGCCGGCGATGACGCCCCGCAGCGGTTTCGCGGTGTACTGGCTGAGAAACTTCTTGAAAGAGCGCCCCGTGAGCTGGGTCAGTGCCTGCTCGAGCTGGTGCATACCGAACAGGAACAGCCCGAGTCCAGCCGCCAGTCTCCAGAGATCGAGTTCTTCAGTCACGGGCGCATTATATATCCGCGAAAAGAAAGGCCGGCGCCCGAAGACGCCGACCCGTTCTTTCTATGGCCGCCGATACCGCCGGCGCGGTACAGGCGCTCAGAAGAACTTGCGCGCCATTCCCAGGATGTCGTCGAGCCCGCCCGAGCCGCTCACCTTGCCGAGCAGATCGCCCAGTGGCCCGAGGCCGCCGCTCTTTGCAGACGTCCCGAGGTCCCGACCGTGAGAGGTCTTCTTGCTCATCGCGCCCATCGCGAGCGTTGCCAGCAGCGGCAAAGCTTTCTTGATGAGACTGGCATCGATGCCCGTGTCTTCTGCCGCGGCTGCCGCCACGTTACGGCTGACATCCTTCGAGCCGAAAATGTGGCCGAGGATATTGTTGCCGTCCGCGCGCGTTTCGGCAGCGCCGAGCAGGGCAGGATTGTCGATATAGCGGTCGTGGCCGCCGGTTTCCAGCGCCCGGCGCAGGCCCGCAAGGCCGTCATCGCTTGCCGTGTTCTTCTGCAGGCCGCGCATCAGCGCAGGCGCCACTTTTTCCACGAGCTTCGACGCGTCCGACGAGCCGAGGCCGATCGCCTTGGCGAGTTGACCGACGGTGTCGTTGCCGCCCGTCGCCTTTAACAGGTCCAGTAAGTCCATGTTTGTCTCCTGGTTGGCTCAGTCGTCGAGCGGAATGCGGATTTTCTGGCCCGGGTAAATCTTGTTCGGGTCGGAAATGATGTCTTTGTTCGCTTCGAAGATCTTCATGTACTTGCCCGCGCTGCCGTAGTAGCGCTTGGCGATGGCACCGAGCGTGTCGCCGCTGGCGATCTCGTAATATTCGACCTTCTCTTTCGGCTCTTCCGGTTTCGGCTCCGGGGCGCGCAGGTCGTCGGCAACGACTTTTTCCACACCCTTGATGTTGCCGGCAATCAGGATGGCCTGCTCACGCACAGCCTGGTTTGCGCAATCGCCGCAAATCGTTGCAACCCCGTCATCGAATTCCACCTCGAGGTTGCTGAGACCGTGGGTCTTGATTTCCAGATGCTGCTTGATGTTGTCGGCGGCTTCCGAATCGGTATTGAATACCTGGCGGCCAACGTCCCTTACAAAGTCGAACAGTCCCATTTGCTATCTCCCTTATATTTCGAATAGCGTTTTCGTAACCGGCCTGCGCCGGTGTCGTGACAATATGGACGCTCATCGTGACCTTTTGGTCACAAGCAGCGTCTCTCCTGATATTGGCATGCCTTCTGGCGTTATACTTAAGCGGATCATGATGAGGGTGACCTAATGCGTAAGGCAACTATTTTCCTGCTGCTCAGTTTCCTGGCCATCACCGGCTGCTCCATTAACCCGGTCACCGGTCAGCGCGAGTTCGTGATCATGAGCACGGCGCAGGAAATCGAGCTGGGCAAGCAGAATTATGCGCCCATGCAACAGTCCCAGGGCGGAATTTACGATATCGATCCGGAACTCACGGCCTACGTGCAGCGGGTCGGCCAGAACGTCGCGGCCCAGAGTGGTGTGAGCCTGCCCTACGAATTCGTCGTATTGAACAACTCGGTGCCGAACGCGTGGGCGCTGCCCGGCGGCAAGATCGCCATCAATCGCGGCCTCCTGACCGAACTCGAGTCCGAAGCCGAGCTCGCCGCCGTTCTCGGCCACGAAGCCGTGCATGCCGCGGCGCGCCACTCGGCCAAGCAACAGTCGCGAGCAATGCTCATGCAGGTTGGCGTCATCGGCACGGCGATTGCCGCCAGCGACAGCGACTATGGCGGCCTGATTGTCGGTAGCGCGAACATCCTTGCGCAGGCCGGTCTCGCCAAGTACGGGCGCGATGCCGAGCGCCAGTCCGACCAGTACGGCATGCAGTACATGCGGAAGGCCGGCTACGACCCGCAAGGCGCCGTGGAACTGCAGGAAACGTTCGTGCGCCTCAGCGAAGGCCGCCGCTCGGACTGGCTGAGCGGACTGTTCGCCAGTCACCCGCCGTCGCAGGAACGTGTGCGTGCCAACATGGCCACGGCGGCTTCGCTGCCGGCCGGAGGAATTCGCGGGGAGCGGGAATACCAGGCGGCCATGCGCAGGACCATTGCGCTCAAGCCGGCCTACGCGGCCTACGACGAAGGCCGCAAAGCGCTCGCCGAGAAGAACACCGGCCTGGCGCTCACCAAGGTCAACGAGGCGCTGAAGCTGTTTGCCGACGAGGCGCATTTTCACGCGCTGCGCGGCGATATTCGTCTCGTGGAAGAGAATCTCGACTGGGCCGTGACCAATTACACGCGCGCCATCGATCGGCGCAGCAACTTCTTCTACTACCACCTGCAGCGCGGGCTGGCCAGGAAGGAACTCGGCCAGGTCGATGCGGCGGTTGTGGACCTCGAACGCAGCAACCAGTTGTTGCCGACGGCGCCGGCCCACTATGCGCTGGGCGATATTGCGAAGGCGCGGGGCGACATGCCGAAGGCGATCGAGCACTTCAAGGTCGTCGCCCAGGCGGGCGGTGAGTACGGCCAGGCTGCGGGCGCCGAGTTGATCCGGCTGGACCTGCCGTCCAATCCCGGCGATTACACCACCTGCCAATGCCGGGCAGACCAGAACGGCAACCTCGTGGTCCTGGTCAGAAATGACACATCGGCCGCAATCGGGTCCGTGCAGGTCGGGGTCATCGCGCGGGACGCCAGCGGCCGCCAGCAGCAGCGCCGGTTGAACTACCGGGGCCAGATCCCGGCAGGGCAGATCGTCAGCGTGGATACCGGCCTCGGCGCGACGACCAACTACACGGCCTGCGAGGCGCAGGTCGTTGCCGCGCAGATCGTGGATTAGCCTGGCGAGAGATGGCGCATGAACAAGATCGCACTTGCCGTTGTCTGCAGCCTGCTGGCCGGGTTCGCGGCGGGTGCGTGGTTCGCCGGCGAGGAAGCGGGGCGCAGCGACGCGGCGCAGCCTGGCTCGAGCAGTCTGCCGGCCAATGCCACGGTTGCGGAGCGTCTCGCGCGCCTCGAGCAGATGGTGGGCGAGGAACGCAATGCGCGCATCGCGCTCGAAGATACGCTGGCTATGTTGTTCGAGGACATCGAGCGCCTCGAAGCCGCGGGAGGCGGGGGCGCGGTG
>JAOUNK010000041.1 GCA_029881015.1 Gammaproteobacteria bacterium
TGCAGCGGCCCGTCGATGCGGAACGGGCGCGTGAGGCGAGACCGCGTGACGACCAGCCGTCGTTCGGGAGCGGCGACTGGCTGGTGCGCTACCAGGAGCGGCGCTTAGACAGGATGGTAGAAGGCGGTTTTTCCGAAGACGAAGCCCGCCGGATCCTGGAACAGGAGTCCGAGGCCCAGTTCAAGGCCATGCAGGCCACCTGGGAGGCCGAGCGCAACGGCGAAGACCTCGACGCGTTCAGCGCAATGAACTCGAGCCAGTCGATTCTGCGCGCCGAAATAGGGGACGACGCCTACGCCCGCTACCTCGAGGTGCAGGGCCAGCCTACGTCGATCAGCATCACCCAGGTCCTGAGTGGCTCACCGGCGGTCACTGCCGGGCTCCAGGCGGGCGACCAGCTCGTCAGCTACGACGGGCAGCGCGTGTTCAGCGTGTCCGAGCTGCGCACGCAGACGCTGCAGGGTGAGCCGGGCGAAGAGGTCGTCATCGAGATCGACCGGAACGGTACGCGCATGCAGCTGACCGTGCCCAGGGGGCCCATCGGGATCAGCGGGAGCGGTGCGAGCATTCGCGGCTCGCGTTGGTGGGGCGGCTAGGGGCCAGAACGCACGCCGGTGGATTAAACGGGCCACCGGATGCAAAATGGGGCCACTAATAACAAGAGGTTGAAAACCCTTGAGCAGCCGCCTTCGTTACACCATACCCAACGGGTTCACGGCACTGAGCCTGTTGCTCGGCATCGCGTCGATCGTAACCACACAGCTTGGCGACCTCGAACTGGCCGCCTGGCTCATCGTGTGGTGCGGCCTGCTGGACGTGATGGATGGTTTGTCCGCGCGCCTGCTCAAGGCCACATCGGAGTTCGGCGCCGAGTTCGATTCCATGGCCGACCTGGTCTCCTTCGGCGTTGCACCGGCCGTGCTCGTGCTGAACGCGGGTCTCGAAATCGGCGGGATCGAATTCGACTCGGGACAATTCTGGGTATTGCTCGTGGCGATCGCCGTCTTCGCGCTTACGGGTGCGATGCGCCTGGCGCGATTCAATCTGACGTCGGACCAGCCGACGAGCGGCTGGTTTGCCGGCGTGCCGATCACGGCAGCCGGTGGCGGCCTGGTACCGGCCATCATACTGGTCCTGATCCATCACCCGGATGTCGCGAGCGTGCTGCCCTTGCACCTTTACTTCCCGGTGCTGATGTTCGTGCTGGCCCTGTTGATGATCTCGAGAATTCGTTTCCCGAAGGCCCAGAAGCGGGACAGCCTGTTCATCAACGTATTCCAGGCTGTCGTCATCACGGGCGTCTACTATTGCGGTATCACGCGCTCGTACCCGGAGTACCTGCTGGCGATAGGGATTTTCGTGTTGATTTCAGGAATCATTGCCGGCCGTATCACGCGTCCGTCCTGATCGATTGTTAATCCCGGACTGCCGTCCGGAACCTTGAGGAGTTGTCATGCCAAACCGTTCCCTGTTTTGGACCATCGCCCTGTACCTGTTGCTGGCGTCGGCGCCGGGCTCGGCCCAGCAGGCACCGCTGGACCTGTCCGCCTACCAGGCGTTCGACGGGTTCATCGACACGTGGTGGGACGAGGAAACGGGTCGCATGCTCGTCCGCGTGGAGGAGTTCGACACCCCGTTCATCTACCAGTCATCGTTGCCAAGAGGCGTTGGCTCGAACGACCTTGGCCTCGATCGCGGCCAGCTCGGGTCGACCAGGATCGTGCGCTTCCTGCGCAGTGGTCCGAAGGTGCTGCTGGTCGAGGACAATCTGCAGTACCGGGCGCAGAGCGATAACAGCGACGAGCGCCAGGCGATCGCCGAGTCCTTCGCCCGGTCGGTGATCTGGGGCTTCACGGATATCGACGACAACGCGTCCTCCACGATTATCGATGCCACGGCATTTTTCGTGCGGGATGCGCACGGCCTGAGTGCGCGGCTTGCCGCGGCCGGCGAAGGCAACTACAGCGTGGACGAGTCGCGCTCGGCGATATTCCTGCCGCGCACGCAGGCATTCCCGGACAACACCGAAGTGGAGGCGATCGTTACGCTGGTCGGTAGCGCGACGGGGCCCTATTTGCCGACCGTCGTGCCTGACACCGCGGCGCTGACCGTGCATGTCCATCACTCGTTTATTCGCCTCCCGGACGATAACTACGAGCCGCTGCCCTACGATCCGCGCTCCGGCGTGATCGGGCTGCGTTACGACGACGGCGGCTTCGCCGACTACGCGACACCGATCGGTGACTCGTTGCTCGTAAATTTCGGGCGGCGCCATCGCCTCGAGAAGAAAGACCCGTCCGCCGCCGTCAGCGAGGCTGTCGAACCGATTGTCTATTATCTCGACCGGGGTGCGCCCGAGCCCGTGCGGTCCGCGCTGCTCGAAGGGGCGCGCTGGTGGGCGCAGGCCTTCGAGGCGGCCGGCTACAAGGACGCCTACCGGGTTGAGCTGCTGCCCGAAGGTGTCGATCCGATGGACGTGCGCTACAACGTCATCCAGTGGGTACATCGTTCCACGCGCGGCTGGTCCTACGGTTCGTCCGTGCTGGACCCACGCACGGGCGAGATCCTGAAAGGGCACGTGTCGCTGGGCTCCCTGCGGGTCAGGCAGGACTACCTGATTGCCGAGGGTCTGCTTGCGCCGTACGCGGACGAATCGGTACCGGGTGAGATGCTCGAGATGTCGCTCGCGCGCATTCGCCAGCTAGCGGCGCACGAGGTCGGGCACACGCTCGGTTTCGAGCACAACTTCGCGGCCAGCACGCAGGATCGCGCCTCGGTCATGGATTATCCGGCGCCCCTGGTTCGTATCACGGACGCTGGCGATCTCGATCTGTCCGCTGCCTATGGCGTCGGTATCGGCGAGTGGGACAAGCGCACGGTGCTGTATGCCTACCAGGATTTTCCCGACGGCACGAATCGCGCGGCGGCGCGGCAAGCGATCATGAACGAGACGATCGCGCAGGGATTCAAGTACGTAGCCGACACGGACTCGCGCGCGGTCGGTACCTCGCACCCGGACGGCAACCTGTGGGACAACGGTGCCGATGCCATCGCCGAACTCGATCACATCCTGAAAGTTCGCGAGATCGCGTTGCAGCGTTTCTCCGAGCGCAACATTCGGATGGGCCGGCCGCTGGCGACGCTGGAGGAAGCGCTGGTACCGATCTACCTGTTGCACCGCTTCCAGATCAAGGCGGTGGGCAAGCTGGTCGGTGGGCAGTACTTCACCTACCGCATGCGCGGTGACGCACAGGCAGAGGCCCGGCCTGTCCCGGTCGCCCGGCAGCAACAGGCCGTCGATGCGCTGCTCGGCACGCTGGACGCGGCGCTGCTGAGCCTGCCGCCCGGCCTGGCGGACACGATTACACCGCGCGTACCCAACAACCCCAAGTCCCGGGAGACGTTCAGCGGTGCGACCGGCATGAACTTCGATGCACTGGCGCCGGCCCGCAGCTCCGTCGCCCTGACGCTGCAGGTTCTGCTGGACCCCGACCGGGCGGCGCGCCTCGAACGTGCGGGATCGATTGGCTTCGAGTCGATCGCACTGGGCCTGCTCGCTGCAAGCTGGTACGCGGAACCCGCGAGCGGCATCGAGGCCGCGATTCAGCGCCAGACGAATCTGCAGGTGATGTACGGACTCCTGGCGCTCGCCTTCGACGACAGCGTCGACGGGGATGTGCGGGCGCGTGCGTACGCGGCGCTCATCGAGTTGCGCGACTGGCTGTCCGGACGTAGTTCGCGCGATCGGGCCCTGCGCGCGCACTACCAGTTCGCGGCGCACGAGATCCAGCGCCTCATGGACGATCCGGATGCGGTCAAAGCGTTGATGCCGGCAACCGTGCCGCCCGGCTCACCGATCGGCTAGATTTCGCCCGGGGATGTAACCGAATCCGCCGGCCGGCCCTATAACGCTACAGGAACTTCATTTGAGGGTATGACGATGCGTTATTTGAAACTTCTGATGGCCGGCTTGCTGCTGGCTTTGCCGGTACTGGCCACCGCAGATTCCAAGGATCTCCCGGGGTCGGCCGTCTGGTATTTTCACATTGACCTCGACGAGATGCGCAAGAACGGACCCGGGCAGGGCGTCTACGACTGGCTCAGGGACGAAGCATTCACCGATATCAAGAATGACGCCGGCGTCGATCTCGACAAGGAACTCGATAGCCTGACCGCGTTTTCGCTGGAAGATGCGGGCCCCGTCATTGTGTTCGAAGGCAAGTTCAGCCAGGAGACGAAAGACAAGGTCATGACCTTTGTTGCCGCCGACGGCGACATCACACCGCTCAAGTCGTCCGGCAAGACCTACTACCATTTCTCCGGCAACGACGATGACGAGAGCCTGAGTCTCTCCGGTGGCGATATCGAAATAGACATCGAATCGCTCGAGGACGAGGCCTGGGTGAGCCTGGCGCTGAAGAACAAGATCTTGGTCACAGGCAGCGAAGAGCAGATGCAGGGGCTGCTGGCCAACAACGGCAAGATTGCGGGCGCGAACAGCCACAAAGGCGCATTGCTGGTCCTCAGCGCCGAGAAAACGATGCTGCAGGCGGGGATGAACTCGGCCGCCATGGGGGACGACGGCGATTCGGACTGGAACTCGAATATCCTGCGCAATACCGAACAGGTCGCGTTCCTGATGGCGGCGGCTGCCGACAAGCTGGCGCTGGAGGCCAGGCTGATTACCACCGAACCCGAGATGGCGGAGTCTCTCGCCAGCGTGGTTCGCGGTCTCGTCAGCCTCATGGCGTTCAGCGACGAGATGGATGAGGAAATGGTTGCGGTATTGCAAGGCACCAGGGTCGTGGCGAGCGGTAACAGCCTGAGCATCTCGTTGGCGCTCGACCCGGCACTCGTCGTCCGGACGCTCGGTGAGTGACGAACTCAAACTGATCGCTGCCGCCAAAGCGGGGTCCGTGGATGCGTTCACGGACCTCGTGCGCGCTTACAGGCCGCGCCTGTTGCGCTTCCTGCTGACGCGTAGCCCGAGTCATGCGGATGCAGAGGACGTATTGCAGGACACGTTGATCGCGGCGTTTCGCTACCTGCATTCCTACGACCCGCGCTGGCGGTTCAGTACCTGGCTCTACCGTATTGCGATTCGCAACGCGGCGCGATTGCGCAGTCCCGGGATGCTCGAGATCGGCGACCTGCGCGACGAGGAGAACGACCCGTTGCAGCAATGCATCGCCGACTCCGAGACGGACAATCTCTGGGTCAGCGCCCGCGAGGTACTCAACGACGAGGTCTATGCGGCCATGTGGCTGCGTTATGCCGAAGACATGTCCGTCAACGATATTTCCCAGGCCCTGGACCGCTCCGCGTCCTGGACCAAAGTAAACCTGATGAGGGGCCGCCGCGTGCTCGAAACGCACATGAACGGTGACGCCGGCCAAAGTGAAGCCTATGGATAAGCTAGCCAGACAACTGCAGGAAGACGCACAACGGATCGAGGTATCCATCTCGGACGAACTCGATCGTCGAATCGACGCATCGTTGCGCGCGGTGACGCCCGAGCTCGAGAGCCCCCGGCCGGGGCCGGCGGCACGGCCGCCGCTGTTCTGGTGGGCCAGCACGATTACCGGCGCGGCCGCCGCTATCGCCGTCATCGCCCTCGTCAACTGGCGTGCGCCGGACCCGCCGGACCTGCCGCCGGCCAGCGTGGCTGCTGCCATCCCGAGCATCGACCTCAAGGTCGAAGCGGCAGTGCTGACGGGACCGCTGCAGGAGGAACTGGACCGGCTCCAGTCGGATTTGAAGAAAGCCGAAGAGAAGGTCAGGCGGGACATAGGCCTGTAATAGCTGGCAATTGTGGAAAATACGTACCTTTTCCAGTATGTTGACTAACGAGGTAAGAAGAAAAACATAGTCAACAACCGGGGGATGTACGTCGTATGCCTTTAGCCGTTGTACTGATTCTGCTTGTCGTTGGCTCGCTTCTGTTTCACCTCGTCAGTCCATGGACTTTCACCGAGTTGGCATCCAACTGGGGGATGGTGGACTTCACCGTCGACATCACTCTCTACGTAACAGGTTTCGTTTTCGTTGTTGTAAACCTGTTCATGGCGTACTGCGTCATCAAGTTCCGGCACCGGAAGGGCGCGCGCGCCGCCTACGAGCCCGAAAACAAGAAGCTCGAAACCATTCTGACGACGATCACGGCGGTCGGTGTCGCGCTGATGCTGACGCCCGGTCTTTTCGTCTGGGCGAAGTTTGTCGATGTCCCCGACGATGCCCACGTTGTCGAGGCCGTCGGCCAGCAGTGGCACTGGACGTTCCGGATGCCCGGCGAGGACGGCAGGCTGGGTGAGGTCGATGCCGAACGCATCTCGAACGACAACCCGTTCGGGATGGATCCGGACGACCCCAACGGCCAGGACGATATTCTCGTGTACAGCCCCGAGATTCATGTCCCGGTCGACAAGCCCGTCAAGTTTCTACTGCGCTCTAAAGATGTCCTGCACGATTTCGCCGTCGCCCAGTTCCGGGTGAAGATGGATCTCGTGCCAGGCATGAATACCTTCCTGTGGCTGACGCCGACCAGGGAGGGTCGTTTCGAAATCCTCTGTGAGGAGTTGTGCGGCGTCGGCCATCACACGATGCGTGGGGCGGTCGTCGTCGACAATGCCG
This sequence comes from Gammaproteobacteria bacterium, assembly GCA_029881015.1. Classification (GTDB taxonomy): domain Bacteria; phylum Pseudomonadota; class Gammaproteobacteria; order Steroidobacterales; family Woeseiaceae; genus UBA1847. Next base: position 6,631 of record JAOUNK010000041.1, read on the forward strand.
ATGACTACAAGCTGTGGCTGGCACAGCAGTCGAGCTTTGCCGCGCTGAATGCGAGACCCGCAGGCGATGCGTCGATTGGAGCAGCCCAGTACACCGTGTGCGCGACCTGTCACGGGCAGCAGGGCGAAGGCAACCTCGCAATGAATGCACCGAGGATCGCGGGCCAGTCCGCCTGGTATCTCAAGCGCCAGATCATGAATTACAAGCGGGGCGTGCGCGGCACACACGAGGACGACAAGTTTGGTTCGCAGATGGTCGGCATGGTGGCGGGGCTGGTCGACGAGCAGGCTGTCGACAACGTCGTGGCACATATCCAGACATTCCCGGACCATCCCGCCGAGGCGACGATGACCGGCGGTGACGTTGCTGCCGGTGCCAAACACTACAACGTGTGCGCCTATTGCCATGGCAAGGACGGTATGGGTGTGCAGGCGCTCAACGCACCGCGCACCGCCGGCATGTCCGACTGGTACCTGGCACGCCAGCTCCAGTATTTCAAAGACGATGTGAGGGGCGGCCACCTGCAGGACTACTACGGCATGCAGATGGGCTTCATGGGGGACATCCTGCATGACGAACAGGCAATTCGGGACGTGGTCGCCTACATGAATACCTTATAGGTCGCTCGTACAGAGTTAAGGGGAACTGGATGGCATACGTGGCAATCGCCGATCGTGATCACGAGCAGGAACACCACGATCCGCAAACGTTCATTACGAAGTACATCTGGAGCCAGGACCACAAGGTCATCGCCGTGCAGTACAGCATCACGGCTATTTTCGTTGGCCTGATCGCGCTCGGCCTGTCGGCGATGATGCGCCTGCAGCTCGGCTTCCCGGATACTTTCTCGTTCATCAATCCGGAGAACTATTACCAGTTCATTACGATGCACGGCATGATCATGGTGATCTACCTGCTCACGGCCCTGTTCCTCGGTGGCTTCGGTAACTACCTGATCCCGCTGCAGTGCGGCGCGCGCGACATGGTGTTCCCGTTCCTGAACATGCTCAGCTACTGGGTGTACCTGCTGTCGGTCATCATTCTCCTGATCAGCTTCTTCGTCCCGGGCGGCTCGACCGGTGCGGGCTGGACCCTCTATCCGCCGCAAGCCATCATGCAGGGCACGCCGGGTACTGACTGGGGCATCCTGCTCATGCTCCTGTCGCTGGCCGTGTTTATCGTCGCCTTCACCATGGGTGGCCTGAACTACGTCACGACGGTGCTGCAGGCCCGTTGCAAGGGCATGACGCTGATGCGCATGCCGCTGTCGGTGTGGGGCATTTTCATCGCGACCGTCCTGGGCCTGCTGGCATTCCCGGCCCTGCTCGTCAGCGCGATCATGATGCTGTTCGACAAGACGCTCATGACGAGCTTCTTCATGCCGGCGATCTCGTCGATGGGTGCGGACCCGGGGTATACGGGCGGCAGCCCGATCCTGTTCCAGCACCTGTTCTGGTTCTTCGGGCATCCCGAGGTCTACATCGTCGCGTTGCCGGCCTTCGGTATCGTCTCCGATCTCCTGTCGACGCATGCACGCAAGAACATCTTCGGGTACCGCATGATGGTGTGGGCCATCGTCGCGATCGGCGGCTTGAGCTTCATCGTCTGGGCGCACCACATGTACGTCTCGGGCATGAACCCGTATTTCGGCTTCTTCTTCGCGACGACGACCCTGATCATCGCCGTGCCGACGGCGATCAAGGTGTACAACTGGGTACTGACTCTCTGGCAGGGCAACATTCACCTGCGCGTACCGATGCTGTTCGCGATCGGCTTCATCTTTACGTTTATCCACGGCGGCCTGACGGGCCTGTTCCTCGGTAACGTAACGATCGACCTGCCGCTTTCCGATACCTATTTCGTCGTTGCGCACTTCCACATGGTGATGGGCGTATCGCCCGTGCTCGTCGTGTTCGGCGCTATCTATCACTGGTGGCCGAAGATCACGGGCAAGATGTACAACGAGACGCTCGGCAAGTGGCACTTCTGGATGACGTTCCTGGGCACGTACTCGATCTACCTGCCCATGCACTATCTCGGCTTCCAGGGCGTGCCGCGTCGCTACTTCTCGATGGGTAATACCGAGTTCCTGCCCGAGTCGGCGCAGGACCTGAACGCCTGGATCACGATGTCGGCCCTGTTCGTTGCCGCGACGCAGCTCCTGTTCTTTGTGAACGTCGTGTGGTCGCTCATGAAAGGGCCGAAAGCCGACCCGAACCCATGGGGTGCAACGACCCTCGAGTGGCAAACGCCGGACACGCCGCCCAAGCACGGCAACTGGGGGCACGAGTTGCCCGAGTGCCATCGCTGGGCCTACGACTACAGCGTGCCGGGATACGAGGATGACTTCATTCCGCAAAACGTGCCGGCTGATAAGGCGCCGGCCGGCCGCGAGCACGGGGCAGATCACTAGTGGAAATCGGTCTCATTGCCCTGGCGATCATACTGGCCACCTTGCTCGGCTGGCTGCTCAAGCAGTCGTTCAATACGCAGCCGTGGATTGCCGATGAAGTCAGCGCAACGGCACACCACGGGCCGTTGGGCGGCAGCAGCAACACGCGCCTGATCGCTTTGCTGACACTGCTCGCGGTCGTGACGTCATTCTTCGCACTGATCCTGAGCGCCTACGCGCTGCGCATGGAGTTGGGTGACTGGGTGCCGATGACCGAACCGCAGTTGCTCTGGTCCAACACGGCGATGCTGGTGCTCGCGAGCCTGGCGTTCCAGTGGACACGCAACGGCGCCGTGAAAGGCATTGGCTCCCGCCTCAAGCCCGGGCTGGTCGTCACGGGTCTGCTCACGGCCGGTTTCGTGGTGGGCCAGTTCGTCGCATGGCAGCAGCTGGAGGCGAGCGGACAGTTCATTTCGAGCAACCCGTCGAACGCGTTTTTCTATTTTCTGACCGGCGCGCATGCCGTGCACATCCTCGGCGGCCTTTATGTCTGGGCGCGAGCAACGGCCCGCGTGATGCTGGGGACAGCGGAGGGTGCTGCGATCCGACGCAGCATCGAACTGTGCACGATCTACTGGCACTACCTGCTGCTGGTCTGGCTGATACTTTTCGGATTGCTGTTGGCGACGTAGAACATTGACCTGAGGGGTCCTTATGTCTGACGCGGTGGGAGTGCAGAGCGCACCCGGGAACACAGGATTTGTAGACGACTGGTCGCAAGACAAGCAGGTCTTCGGCGTGCCCTGGGGCAAGGCCATGATGTGGATATTCCTGCTCTCGGACACCTTCATCTTCAGCTGCTTCCTGGTCGGATACATGTCGGTTCGCATCGCGACGACGGACCCCTGGCCCAATCCGTCTGAAGTGTTCGGGCTGGAAGCTTTCGGTGTCCAGGTGCCCCTGCTGTTGATCGCGATCATGACCTTCATCCTCATTACCTCATCCGGAACGATGGCGCTCGCGGTGAACATGGGCTATCGCAAGGACCGCAACAAGACGTTCTGGCTCATGGTTGCGACAGCCGTGCTTGGTGCGACTTTTGTCGGCATGCAGGCGTTCGAGTGGTCGAAGCTCATTTCCGAGGGCGTGCGCCCGTGGGAGAACCCCTTCGGTGCGGCGCAATTCGGTTCGAGCTTCTTCATGATCACGGGCTTCCATGGCATGCACGTAAGCGCCGGTGTCATCTATCTTTTGGTCATTGCGTTCAGGGTGAAAAACGGCTTCTACGAGAAACGCGGTGGCAACTACGAGATTGTCGAAATTACCGGCCTCTACTGGCATTTCGTCGACCTCGTCTGGGTATTCATCTTCGCATTCTTCTATCTCTGGTAGTCGGCAGGAGCACTGGTATGGCCGAAACAGGACAACAACATCCGCTTAAGATCTACTGGATCATGTGGGGTGCGCTGTTCGTATTGAGTGGCATGTCGTACGCGACCGATTTCATGGACGATGGGGCGCTGCGGACATTCCTGATCCTCACCTTCATGTTCCTGAAGGCCGGCGGCATCGTTCTGATTTTCATGCACATGGGCTGGGAACGCCTCGCGCTAAAGATAAGTATCCTCGGACCACCGGCCGCACTGCTCGTGTTGATCTGGCTCATGTCGCTCGAAGGTGCCTACGTCGAGGACACGCGCGTCGAGTACTACGGCGAAAGTACCTTTGAGCCCAGGGAGCCCGAGCACCATTAGCAGGCTGGCAAACCGCTATCTCGGTTTCGTTAAGAAGAACGACATTCCGATGGGTGATGTCAGTTGGTTGACGATCGTCTCGCATGAGGACCCGGATGGACCCGAGCTTGTGCTGGAGCCGAACGCCGGGTATCCGGCGATGAAGGCATCTGAAGGATGCATTATTCAAGGACGGGATACCGTTTACCGCGTTCGCGGTCGGCGACGTGGATAGCGAGCATGCCCGCCTTTGTGATCTGGGCGTCCGATTTACGCAGGATCCTGTGGAAAGCGATGGATACAAGTTTGCTGTTTTCGACGACACGTGTGGCAACCTGATTCAAATCTATCAGGCTAGCTGACTGACAGCTTGTGGTAGAGAGAGAACTTGCGAAATGGTTACTATCGGCTATTGAGAGCCACGCGCCTCATGAGAAGATTCAATCCAGGTACACTTTTGCGATTGGTGCCCGGGAAACTGACCGTCTGGGTAATCATCGCAGCACCCATCCGGGCGCACAGAGACCAGGCAGTAGGCAAGGGAAAGTGGAGATTCTGCATTCCTGGTCATGCTGATTCAGCCGGACAACGCCATATACGTTGATTGACCGCACCTGGCCGTTCGATTAGCGTTCGCCGTGCTCCATTCCTGGGAGAAAGTCGATTCGAATTTTCACAGTACTTGTCGGTTTCGTCACGCTGTTCGCAGTTCCAGTCGTCTCTGCCGAGGGGACTGCGGCAGATTCCGAACATTTGAAGGCGCTTTTCGATGCCGATTCAATGTTGTGATCCGCTGTTCCGGCTTCCGCGCCTGGCCGTCGTATGTACATTCCTGAACTGACGGTCGGTATCCGGAAGGTCGCGGATCTGGGCACCACGAAGAAGCTGCTCGCGATCAAGGAGGAGTTCAAGTAGCACTGACAATCTGCCAGTGGCAAGGTCGTAGCAACGGCGGCTTGCCGGCTGTACGGATTACGGACCGATCGTTTTCCGGTATCTTGCCACTTGATGAACGCCATAATCTTCGACATCGACGGAACGCTTCTGCAATCGGCAACCGTCGATGACGAGCTCTACCGTGCTGCGGTCAATGACGTGCTGGGTCCTGTCCGGTTTCGTGCGTCGTTGCACGCATATGACTACGTTACCGACACGGGCATCCTGTCGCAGATATTCGCCGACAACGATATTCCCCAGGCCACGGGGCCGATGGATGAGATCAGAGCTCGCTTCGTCGATCGGCTGCGGGCTCACATCGAGGGAGCCGGGCCTTTCGCCGAGGTGCCGGGGGCAAAGAAGCTGCTCAACAAGCTGCGCCAGTCCGCGACGCTCGCCGTCGCTATCGCGACAGGTGGCTGGCGTGAGAGTGCCGAACTGAAGCTCCAGTCAGCCGGTTTCGACTACGCCGATATCCCGCTGGCGACGGCGAACGATCATTATGAACGGACAGCGATCATGCGCATCGCGCTGTCACAGCTGGGTAAGGATTTCGAGTCCGTGACCTACTATGGTGACGGCCCTTGGGACAGAGATGCCTGTACTGCGCTGGGGTGGCGATTCGTTTCGGTCGGACCCGAACTAAGCGGCATCGATTCGTACATCGGCCACCGTCCGGTCGTCCACCTGGTCCGACCGATGAGCGTGGATGACATGGACGCCGTATTCGAGGTCCGGACGTCCGTGACCCACAACCACCTGAGCGAAGATGACCTGCGGGAACGCGGGATCACGCGCGAGTGGGTCGCGCAGCAACTGCGTGCCGGTGAGCTGGCGGGCTGGTGCGCGACGTGGGACGGCCGGGTCGAGGGTTTCTCGCTGGCGATTCCGGCTACGCGGGAGATCAGGGCACTGTTCGTTCGCCCCGAGAAATCCGGCTACGGCATGGGCATAGAGTTGCTCGATGCCGCGGTTGAGCACTTGCGAGGCCTGGCTCCCGGGCCGGTGCGCCTGCGCACGGATCCCAGGACGCCGGCTTACGCGTTCTACCTGCGCAGAGGCTGGCGCGATACGGGCGAAGACCACGAGGGAGGAGGGCCCGTCAGGGGCCGCTACCTCGAACTGGAGTGATGCAATGCAAATAGTCATGAGCCTCGTGGGCGCGGCGACGATCCTCGGGGTCGCCTACCTGATGTCGACCGACCGCCGCGCCATCAGCCTGCGCACGGTGGGTGGCGCGCTCGCGATCCAGACCGCGGTAGCCGCCATCGTGCTCTACGTACCGCAGGGCGGTAGTGCGCTCGACCGGGTCGTCAAAGGTGTGCAGTTCGTCATCAACCAGGGCAAATACGGCATCCAGTTCGTTTTCGGTACGCAGTACGAGGAGTCGCTCGGCTTCACCGTTGCGCTGAACGTCCTGCCCGTCATCGTGTTTTTCGCGGCGCTCATGTCGGTGCTCTACTACCTCGGCATCATGCAACGCGTAGTCGGCGTGCTCGGTGGCTGGCTGCACAAGTTGCTGGGTACGAGTCACGCAGAGTCCGTGTCCGCCGTCTCGAATATCTTCGTCGGTCACACCGATGCGCCGCTCGTGGTACGTCCGTATCTCAGGAACATGACGCAGTCGGAACTGTTCGCCGTGATGACAGGCGGCTGCGCGACCATTGCCGGCGCCGTCATGATGGGTTACGCGGAGCTGGGCGTGGAGCTCAAGTACCTGATCACGGCGAGCTTCATGGCGGCGCCGGGCGGCCTCATGATGGCCAAGATCCTGATGCCCGAAACCGTCCCGCACGACGAGCGGCCGGAACCCGAGGAGGTGGCCGAGGAAGACCGGCCCGTCAATATTTTCGAGGCCATCGGCAATGGCGCGATGACGGGCCTGAACGTCGCCCTGAGCGTCGGGGCGATGCTGATCGCCTTCGTGGGCCTGATCTACCTGGTCAACGGCCTGCTGGGCCTGTTCGGCGGACTCATCGGCTTCGAGGACCTCACGGTGCAATGGCTGCTCGGCAAGCTCTTCGCGCCGGTCGCATTCCTGCTCGGCGTACCGTGGGCGGAGGCCGCGCCGGCCGGCAGCCTGATCGGGCAGAAGCTCGTGATCAACGAGTTCGTGGCGTACCTCAGTTTCATCGAGATCAAGGACACACTCACGCCATACACGCAGCTCGTCGTCACATTTGCACTCTGCGGCTTCTCCAACCTGGCATCCATAGCTATCCTCCTCGGCGGACTGGGCGCCGTGGTGCCCGCCAGGCGCCACGACATAGCAAGACTTGGTCTAAAGGCGGTGATTGGAGGTACACTGGTCAACCTGTTGAACGCATCGCTGGCGGGCTTTTTCTTCAGCCTGCAGTGACACCAAGACACCATGGCCAGAGCAATCATTCTAGTACTGGATTCCTTCGGCATCGGCGCCACGGCCGATGCCGACAAGTTCGGTGACGTCGGTGCCGACACCTTCGGCAACATCGCCCGCGTGCGGGCAGCGGCCGGCAAGCCGCTGGCATTGCCGAACCTCGCGAAGCTGGGGCTGTATCACGCGGGTGCCGAAAGCACGGGGCATTTCGCGGCCGGCGCCGACACCGATGCCGAGATCATCGGCGCCTATGGCCACGCCG
>JAOUNK010000196.1 GCA_029881015.1 Gammaproteobacteria bacterium
TGATTTCGTCAGGAGCAAGAATCGACGTCGGCCGAACCGCGATCGGGCTCCGCACGACGTGAGTATCCGAGCGCCACGAGAACGACCCGAAGCGCCAGAGTTCCAGCGGACCCGAAAGGTAGGTGACCGTCACGTCGAACGTTGTCGATTGCCCGGGAGCGAGCGAAATGCTGTTCGGTACGACCGAGACGTCCATGCCGGGTGGCGGGGAGATCTCCACGGTGTAGGTGCCCGTCTCGTCGCTGGCATTCGTGACGCGTCGCGTAACGGTCTGCGAGTTGGCGAGTTGCGATATCGCGATCGAAGGCAGGTTGAGGTCACGAGCCAGCCCGGTCATATCGGCCACGTAGGCATCGTACTCGGCATCCGTTATCTCGTAGACCAGGCCGGGATCGAACGCGTCATTGGGCACGATGTGCCCTGCGCCGAAATCGAAGGGGCTCGCGTTGCCCAAGCCGCCGGAACCAGCAATGTCCTGGCGCGCCGACGTCATGAACGCCGACTTGATCGCCGACGGCGACCACTCCGGGTGAGCCTGCCGAAGCAGCGCCGCCACGCCGGCAACATGCGGTGTCGCCATCGACGTGCCGCTGAGGTAGGCAAAGTACTCGCCCGGCGTCGAGTAGGCAGAGTCGGGCGTAAAGCCCGCGAGAATATTGACGCCCGGCGCCGTTACGTCGGGCTTCAGGATGTCCGCTACCGGACCGGGGCCGCGGGCCGAAAACGTCGCCATCGCGTTACCGAGGTCGCTCGATGCCAGCAGGAACCCCTTGTCGAGCACGACCGTGACCTCGATGCCCTCGTCGAATTCGGCCAGTATCAGGTTCGCATCCGCCTGCCCGATCATCAGTGCCGGGATATCCGACAGTCCGGAGTCGCCGCTCATCACAATGGGATCGCCGGCGATGTTGTAAACGAGCGCCGCGACGGCGCCGGCGTCCGCGGCGTTCCTGACCATCTCATCGAAGCGACAGCCGGTTCGCTGGAGAAGCGCGATGTTGCCGCTGACTTCGTCGGTGTTGATCAGGGGTTGGCAACCATCGGCCGTCGTGCCGATGTTGCCGGTGTCGAGCGTGGTGTCGCCGTCATCGACGGCAACGAGACGTGCCTCGATCGGATCGACGTCCTGCAGCGGCGGCGTGAAGCTTGCTTCCTTCACGGCATACTTGCCCGCCAGTCCGGGCGGCGCCGTAATCTCCAGGGCCTCGACGTTGTACTCACCCGCTCGTGACGATGCCGCGGCCGTAATGACCCAGGGCCCGCCGGCCGGTGAACCGATCGTGCCGAGGTTGGGGCCTTCGTTACCGGCCGCAACGACCGCCACTACGCCCGCCTTGGCTGCCGCGAGGAGCGCGAGGTCATCGGGTGCCGTGGTGCGCGCCAGCGAGCTGCCGACCGAGTAGCTGATGACATCGACCCCGTCGGCGACGGCCGCATCGATCGCGTTGGCAAGGTCGGACGTATTGCAGCTGGCTCTTGAGGCGCCGGGCCGGAGCCAGCACGCCTTGTAGACGGCTATACGCGCCTTGGGGGCGATGCCTTCGATATCGCCGACCAGGGTGCCGAACAGCGAAGCGCTCGTACGATTGCCGGCCGCCGTCGTCGCGGTATGTGTTCCGTGTCCGTCGGCATCGCGCGGCGAGTGAATTTCATTCTCGTCGATCGACCCCGTCTCGAGCGCGCCGTCGATATACCACCGCGCGCCGATCAGCTTGTTGTTGCAATCGCTGGTTTCGAAGCGCTCGCCCGGGATGCAGTCGCCGTTCCAGCCCTCCGGTGGCTCGAACACCACGACCTTCGGCAGCTTTTTGTAACGACGGCACAACCACTTGCCAAGAATGGTCGTTTGACCCCAGCTGCTCTCGCAGGCACGTGGCTTGTCGGCATCCCGCGTGTCCTGCAGCGCCGGGTGCTCGGGGGTGATGCCGCTGTCGATAACCCCGATGACGACCCCGTCGCCGTCCAGACCTTGCACGCTGCGCAGACCGCTGTCGGCATCGAACAGGCCGAGGAACGTTGGGCTATGGCTCGTCGCGAGAGGCCGGATCTCGTCTTCCCAGACGTTGAGAACTTCCGGCAGGTGCTCGAGCTTCTGCGCCTGCGCAATGCTCATGCGCGCGGCAAAACCGTTCAGGCCAAAGCGATAGCTGTAGATCGGTCGGGCGCCGGGTCCCGCCTTGGCCAGCACGCGTTCCTGTTCCGCCTCGATGTCCGCGACCCAGGCCTTGGCGGCTGCGCTGTTCCTGTCGAACTTCGTGCGCGGCGCCGCCAGCGCGGCCTGTCGCTCCGCGGCGGACGGTGAGGCGAGCTGCACGATATAGACCTTCGTGTCAGCCGCATTGTCCCCCTCGGCCGGGCCCAGTGGCACGTTGTCGACTTCGTAGGGCGATGGCTCCATCTGGGCCAGGCCGTCGACGGACAGGAACGACAGCGCAAGAATCAATATGAGGCGGGAGGTGATCATGAGTTCAGTCGTTCAGATAACCGGCAAGCTCATCGGCGGAATACTGGACGCCGAGGCCCATTGCAATCCGGTTCACGAAATTGAAGTAGCCAACGATCAGGGTCAGGTCGAGGATGTCCTTGTCGGACAGCCCTTCGGCGCGGAGTTCGCCGAGGTCGCTCTCGGTCATTGCGGCAGGTGCCGTCGTGAGCTTCTCCGCGTGCCGCACGATATTGCTGAGACGGGGTTCGAGCGTCTCGAGACCGTCGGCGGTCGCCAGCATGCTCAGCGTTTCCTCGTCGTCGATAAAGTGGCGCAGGGACTCGGTGTGGTGATTTACGCAGTACTCACACTCGTTGCTCGCGGAAACGACCACCGCGATGGCTTCGCGCTCCATGCGGCTGAGTCCGGACTTGCCGAACATCAGTGTCATGTAGAGGTCGAGGTGGTTGCCCAGTGCCGCCGGGTTGAGGCTGTGAACCTTGAGTATGTTGGAGATCTTGCCGCGCTGCCTTACGAGCTGCGTGTACATTTCCGCCAGGGTTCCGTCAGCTTCGCTGACCTCGATTTCTTCGATCCAGGACATCGTACTCAGCCATCGTAGTCGGCGCATCATCCTGCAACTCGGACGGGTGTTCGACGAAGTCGAACGTTGCACCGTCATCGCCAAAGACGAAAACCCTGCAACTTCCCCATTCCGGCGCAAGCGTCCATTCCTTGCCGGGCTCTACCGAGCCCGTGACGCGTTGGGAATCGCACCGTGCTTCAAAGCTATTGACGTTACCACTCAGGTTGGCAAAAGAGAATGTTCGTCGGGCCGGTTTGTAGTACCAGAGCGGCTGGCCCTCGTCACAATCGCAGGGGTTATAGATGGTCGCCTGCGCGGTCAGTGCTTCGTCACTGGCGATTTTGGCTCGCAGCTCAGCGGCACGCGCTTCGATCAGGTCGTTTACGGGCGTCTTGCCGAGCGCCTGCTGCAACTCGGCGTAGGTGCGCATGGCGGCGGCGTACTGCCCGAAGTGATCCTCCATCGCGAAGATCTTCTCGAGCAGGTCGACGCGGTCTTTCCGCTTCAACTGGATTTTTTCCGCGATGCCATGAGCACGGCGGTAAAATTCGAGCTTGCCGCCCAGGTTACCCTCGACGCCTTCAACCCGCCCAAGCATGAGCCACAGCATGGTGGACTCGTACAGGTTCCAGCCACCGAGCTCATAAGCCGAATCCACGAGGCGCCGCGCGTCCTCGTTTTCCTCGTTGTGCAATTGCGTGACGATCCGTCGGTAGCGGCGAATGAAGTTCGACGTGGCCATGTCGCGGCCACGAAAAATCTCTGAGCGGATGTTCACGAGGTTGTTCGGGCGCTCTGCCGTCGATGAAAGCGGATCGAATTGCCACTTGCCCGTGACCTTGCGGGCCTCATCCTCGAAACCCGCACCACCGCTCGAGTCGATAATAAGGGGGTCAGTTGCGGAACCGTCGGGGGCAATGACGAAAGACATCCGCACCCAGCCCTCCTGGCCCGAGCGTATGTTGCCGCCGGGGAATCCCGGCCTCTCGAGGTCCAGCTCCTCGGCGGACATGTCGTTGCTGCTGATCCCGATATCCCAGTTCTGGGCGGCGGCTGCAGACGCGAAAAGCGTCAGCACGGAGGCGGTAAAAACGGACAACGAGAATCGCTCGCTATTGCTGGTACTCATCTTCTTGACCCCAATCCGGCGACGCCGGCTGTTAATCCCCTGGCAGCTTGTTTGATCCCACCAGGCGCTAAAAAGTTGCGTCAGTCTTCCGCGTCACCGAGCCAGTCGCGCGCACGCAGGTAGTCGGTATACAGGGCCTCTTCGGGCGACCCGGGTTCAGGTGCCCAGTTGTAGGCCCAGCGAACGGTAGGAGGCAGTGACATCAGGATCGACTCCGTCCGTCCGCCCGACTGCAGTCCGAACAGCGTGCCTCGATCGTAGAGCAGGTTGAACTCGACGTAGCGGCCACGCCGGTACTGCTGGAACTCGCGCTGCCGATCCCCGTAGCGATGCGTCACACGTTTCTCGACAATGGGCTTGTAGGCTGGCAGAAAGCTGTCGCCGGCGGCGCGGACAAACTCGAAACTCCTGTCGAAACCGAGCTCATTGACATCGTCGAAGAACAGGCCGCCGACACCGCGGGATTCGTTGCGGTGTTTCAGGAAGAAGTACTCATCGCACCACGCTTTGTAACGCGGGTACAGGTCCTCGCCGAACGGGTCGCAGACCGACTTGGCGACCGTGTGCCAATGAACGACATCGTCGTGAAACGGGTAGTAAGGCGTCAGGTCGAAGCCACCGCCGAACCACCAGACAGGCTTGCGCTCGCCGGCCGTGAAGAAGCGGAAATTGGCATGCGTTGTCGGCACATAGGGATTGCGGGGATGCAGAACCAGCGAAATGCCGGCAGCCTGGAACGCCTTGCCCGCGAGTTCGGGGCGGCTCTTCGTGGCCGATGGCGGCAGCTCGTCGCCGAACACGTGAGAGAAACCGACGCCGGCCTGCTCAAACACCCGGCCATCCGACATTACGCGGCTTTCCCCGCCGCCGCCGCCAGGCCGGTCCCAGGCGTCCCGGGCGAACACGGCCTTGCCGTCCAGGGTTTCGAGCTCCGCACAGATCCGGTTCTGCAGGTTCGTGAAGTGGTCCTTTACGTCGTCGATATTGCTCATGGTTTTCGGGGTCGCAGGATCTTGCCGCTGTTGAAATCCCGAATTTCGGACGGACCGGATGCCGGGCCGCAGTCACCGGGAACCACGTAGTCTACTACGCTCCCGAACTGCCGGCGCAGGATGTTCCGGTTGCGGGCCGTGGGTTTGCCACTCAGGTTTGCGCTGGTCGAGACCAGCGGCGACTCGGCGGCGAGACACAAGGCCTTCGCGGTCGGATTCGTGGTGATGCGTACCGCAATGTTCTCGTGTTCGCCACGCAACAACGGCGTCACGGCGGGCCCGGGGGGTACGATCCAGGTTACAGGGTGCCGCGGATCCGGCGCCGGCAACGAAGCGCCGCCGGGAAGGTCGATCCAGCGCTCCAGCTGGCCGGCATTTGCCGCAATGAGAATGAGGCCCTTATTTGCGTCGCGCTGCTTGATGTCGAGTACGCGCTGCACGGCCGCTTGATCGTCGGGGAGACAGCCGAGACCGAACACACCCTCTGTGGGATACGCGATGACGCCACCACGCAGGAGGACGTCCACAGCCTGCGTCACCGACCTTTTCATCCGGACCTGCTCCTAACTCTTTTTCCCGGCGACCTTTTTCTTCGTGGCTTTCTTGCCCGCGGTCTTCTTCTTCGTCTTCTTTTTGGCCTTTTTCTTTGTCGCTTTCTTCTTGCTCACGGCCTTGGTGGCTGCCTTCTTCGCGGTCTTCTTCTTGCCTCTACTGCCACGTACCGGCGCTGCGGCCAGCAACTCCATGCATTCCTCGAGGCTCAGCGACTTTGGCTCACGATCCTTCGGGACGCGTGCGTTCTTTTGCTTGTCGGTTATGTACGGTCCGTAGCGGCCGTTCAGTACCTGGATACCCTGCTCCTCGAAATCCAGAATGATGCGATTCGCATCGGCGATCTTCTTTTCTTCAATAAGCTCGAGCGCGCGCGGCAACTCGATCGTGTACGGGTCGTCGTCTTTTATCGAGACGTACTTGTCGCCGTAGCGCACATAGGGACCAAAACGACCGACGCTAGCCGATACCGGCAGGCCATCCGGGGTTTCACCGAGTTTGCGCGGCAGCTTGAACAACTCCAGTGCCGTCGCGAGGTCGATCTCGTTCATCTTCTGCCCGGGACGCAGGCCGGCGAACTTCGGTTTCTCCTCGTCGTCTTTCGTGCCGATCTGTACGAAGGGTCCGAAGCGACCCATGCGCACGGTGACGGGCTTACCGCTTTTCGGGTCGGTGCCGAGGTCGCGTGCCTGCGCGACCTGCTCGCGAGTAACCGACTCTTCCTTTTCCTCACAGAGCTTGACGAACGGCCGCCAGAAATCGTCGAGCAGGGGCACCCAC
>JAOUNK010000197.1 GCA_029881015.1 Gammaproteobacteria bacterium
GGTAACGACACAGGCTTATTCCTGCTCGACCCAGGTATTGACGCCCGCTGTCTCGGTGAGTGAGTCGGTCCAGAGGTAGCCGTCGGTCCACAGGTAGCCATCGGTCCACAGGTAGCCATCGGTCCACAGGTAGCCATCGGTCCAGAGGTAGCCATTGGCACCGACGCTCCCATCGGTCCACAGGTAGCCGTCTGTCCACAGATAGCCGTCCGTCCAGATGTAACCGTCAGTCCACAGGTAGCCGTCTGTCCACAGATAACCATCGGTCCACAAGTAGCCGTCCAGGCCCATTATGTAGTAGTTGCCGTTCTCATCGACATTGGCGCGGCCGCCGTAGTGACGCTGGCCGGTAATGTCCATATCGATGTCGAGACCGCGGTTGGCGCAGTCTGTTGCCGTGCCATGCACTGCATCGTAGGCACTGATCATTCCCGCACCCTGCTGGAATACGCTGTAGGCAAGCCGGCCGTTGTCATCAACCGCCGGTTTCGCGGACGCCATGAGACGGCATTTGACGTCGTCAGGCGTCAGCCAGGGCTCGGCTTCCAGCAACAAAGCGGCCACGCCACTGACGACGGCTGTCGACTGCGACGTGCCCGACATCGTGAAATACTCCTTGTCCTTATGCCTGAACTCGGGGTGAGCGGTGGACAACGAACCGTGCGGCGGCATCCAGCCAAGCATGTGGCCGCCTGGCGCCGTGATTTCAGGTTTTACAAACCCTTCGGCTGTCGGACCGGCGGAAGAGAACGAAGCCAGAATATCGTCCGACGCATCGCCCGGCGTGTAATTGTCCGACATGGCGCCAACCGTGATCACATACGGGTTGTTGCCGGGCACGCCGATGGTCATCGGGTCAGGACCTGTGTTGCCTGCGGAAGCGACCACTACGATGCCGGCCCGCCACGCGGCCATGACGGCCTGGTTGATCGGATCGTCCCAATAGTGGGACCGTGGGGTCGCGCTGAACGACATGTTCAGGATGCGGATGTTGTACGTGTTCTTGTGGGAGACGATCCAGTCGATGCCCCTGATGACGTCAATATAGCTGCCGGTGCCATCGCCCTGGAAGGCCCTTACCGCAACCAGGTTCGCGTTCGGGGCGACGCCCTGGAAGTTGCCCTGCTTCGTACGATCGCTGCTCATCGCGATCGCCGTGATATGCGTTCCGTGACCACTGAAGTCGTCGAGATCTACTTTGTAGTCGTGCCCGTCTCGAACCGCATCGTACTGCGCCAGGATACGCATGTCCTGATTGCCAGTGTACTGCAGCGCGCTCTTTTTCCAGAGGCCGGTATCCAGCACAGCAATGGTGACACCGTCACCGTCGATACCTTCCCGGTGGAGTTGGTTCGCGCCAATCAGGGTCGGGTAGAATGTCTCCTCCACATCTCCCGCAACCTTCACGGTCTCATCGCGAAACAGCTTGATATTCTTGTAGGAAGACTGGAGCATCTCAACCTGCTCCGCTGAAAGCGTCGCACCGACAGCCTGGATGATGTTCAGTTCGTCAGTGACTTCGCCACCGACAAGGCGCACAGCGGTAGTCATTGACTCGGCCGAATCACCCTGCAAGATGTACGAAGTTGTGGTCGGTGCCTGAGGCTGGCTCATGCCAAGCGCGAGGCAAGCGATGGCGAGTACTGTGAATGCTGTCCTGAGTATCATGACTGCGTCTTGGGTTTGTTTGCTGGTTGAAATGTTGAGCCTATTTCAACAAACACCGGGACTTTCCGGAGGTGCGAGGCTGGCGCTTGTTCCGGGCAATAGTGTGACCCGGGTCACATAACGGCCGTGTAAAATTTAGCGAATCGAGGCGCGAATCGCATCGCGTCACAGTACGACCGCTTCCCGAGGCGATTGTGCCTATCGTTTAATCACCCTAAGCCGCTCGGCGAAAGCACTCGTTATGCAAACCGCCACAACGCTGGGGCAAGCGAATACTCCCCTGATCCGGCAATTGAATGAGCCGCCCCTTCGGTGAATCCTTTGCCAACGAAAGGTGCGTACACGCTTTGCCAGGGTGAGGCCGGTGCGGTCAGAACTTCCGTTAGGCCGGCGGTTGCGACGTGCCGGCTGAATCTCTCGCGGATTTATGCGACAAGATTGGAATTCGCCACAGACAGGTGGCGTTAGACGCTTTTTCAGAGCGGAAATCTACAGACAAAACGCGGGGCATGAAGGCCGGTTTGCGATCAGTTGGCCGCCGTGTATTGCATCGATCGAATGGACTTGAGCACCGCCCCCGGATCGACTTGCCGATCCGATATCACAGACACCGTATGCGCCCGCTCTGCAGCGGTCAGCGGATCGGCATGCTGGCGCTGATACTCCAGCACCATTGCGTCGGCCTCCGACGCGTCGTCTCCGCTCGCGGCTCTTTGTCGCAGGCGTCGCACCAACTCATCGTGGTCTGCACTGACATCGACCCACACGACCGGGACCCCCTTGCGTTCCGCCAACGCTTCCAGCACTCGGCGGTTCTGGCGCAGAAGAAACGACGCATCGGCAATGACACTGAATCCTGCGTCAATCAAGCCATCAACGATGTCCATCATCGACGCGTAGACATCTGCCCTGGCGCGCGCGGTGTAAGCCCCGTGGCCCGGCCGCGACGGGCCGCTGGATAACCCGGCGTGCGCCAGGTGCTGTTGGCGAACGACATCGCTGCGTACCCTGACCGCAGGCAGCTCCCCCATCAACTGCGTCGACAGCCAGGTCTTTCCCGATCCCGAAAACCCGTGCATGCCGATGATGCTGGGCGGCGGCTGTCTGATCCATCGAATGGCCACGGCGAGATGGTGTTTCAGCCGCGACAGCTCTTCTGTGCGCCCCACCGCTTCGCGCCGCTCGCCAAGCCTGATGGCGGCAACCTTGGCGCGAATCATGCTGTGGTACACGAAGTACAGGCCAAACAGCGACATCCCCGCATAGTCGTGCGTACATTCGAGATACCGGTTCACGAGTACGCTGGCAAGATCCTGCCGCGCACGAGCAACAAGGTCCATTGCGAGAAAGGCAATGTCGCTGATAACGTCAATGTTCCGCAACGCCGGGCTGAATTCAACGCAGTCAAAAGCAACGATTCCGGATGGCAAGCGGACAAGATTCCTGAGATGCAGGTCGCCGTGGCACTCGCGCACGAACCCGTCCCTGTGTCGTTCGATCAACGTGCCTTCAAGATCGTGCAGCGACTGCACCGTCCATTCGCGAATGCGATGCGTGATCTTCAGATCGGCGACCGCAATGGTTGGCGGAAAGTTGTCGAGTTGCGGTCGACCAATCTGCTGCAGGGTCTCCCGAGCGCCAACGAAGTCATCCCTGGCCGCCTTCTCGTGAAGAGCAGCGATCGTCACCGCCAGATCGCGCATGTCTTTCTCGTCCACCAGGCCTTCATCGAGTTGCCGGTCAAGTTGGGCGGACTGCCTGAATTGATGCATCTTCAGGGCATACTCGATCGCCCTGCCCTCACCACCGACTACCGGATGTTCTTCACTGCCGCAGATTGGCACGACATCGAGATAAAGCTGCGGCGCCGTGCGCCGGTTGAGCCGCAACTCTTCCTCGCAAAAATGTCGGCGTCGCTGCAGCGTACTGAAGTCGAGGAAATCCAGTTTGACGGACTTCTTTATCTTGTATGCGTAGGTGCCGGTGAGGATCACCCAGGAGATATGCGTTTCAAGCACTTCGACAGGCGCCACAGGATGCGGGTAGGCCTCGGGCTTCGACAGCGAAGCGATTAGCATTGACTGCCTGGTCGATCTATCGGCCATTAGTCGCTGCCTTTCGACCGGAGTCTCGTGCTGACGAACCTCACGGCTGGCGAGGCCGCCAGGGGCACCAGGCTGGCTGTGGTGATCAACAACCATCCAGCCATGCCCGGGTCCGACAGTTTCATGATGTCTCGCAGTACCGGTAAATAGACCGCGGCAAGCACGAGCACAACGCATAGCATTAGCGCCATCCAGATCCACTTGTTACGCGTGATTTCATTATTTACGAGTTGCCTGAGGTTGCCGCGCATATTGAATACGTGCCAAAGCTGCGCGAATGCCAGGGTACAGAATGCAACCGTCATGGATTTGAGGTAGTCAAACCCCAGGACGGTCAGGGAAATCGCCATCGCCGCAAGAACGATGCAGGCCATGACCGCGCCGTACAGCCCGATCTCGACCCAGTGGCGACGCATCAGGATTCGTTCGCCTGAGGGTCTCGGCTTTTTCGTCATCAGGGATGTCCGTCCCGAACCCACGCCAAGCGCCAGCGCCGGAAAGACATCCGTGACGAGATTCAGGAACAGAATCTGCAGAGGCAACAGGGGTAACGGTGCCCCCGCGACAATGGCAAGACTGACGATAAGTACCTCACTGATATTGCAGGACAGGAGGTAAACAGCGAACTTGCGAATATTCTCGAATATCGCTCGACCCTGCTCAATCGCCCCGACAATGGTGTTGAAGTCATCGTCCTGCAGGACCATTGCTGCTGCTTCCTTCGCAACTGCCGTTCCACGCAAGCCCATCGCAATGCCGATATCTGCTTTCTTCAGCGCCGGCGCGTCGTTGACGCCATCTCCGGTCATCGCCACGACATGTTCGTGCCGCTGATACAGGTCGATCAGCTTCAACTTCTGCTCGGGTGTAACCCGCGAAAACACGCGGGCGGCAAGTAGCTCCTGGTCGTTGTTCTCCTCGAACAGGCGATCAACCACGTCACCGCCGAGAAACCGCCCGGCGTGATCTGCTTCGCCGGCAATGCCGATTTTCGCCGCAATGTTCCTGGCCGTCCGGGCATGATCACCCGTGACCATCACCACCGATACACCGGCATCGTGACAACGCTTTATGGCATCGCCAATGCCCTCACGAGCCGGATCTTCGAGTCCGACGATGCCATGGAACACAAGACCTGAGTAAGGGTCGGAATCGGGTGTAGAGACTGACTTGCCCGCAATCGCGATCGTGCGCAGGCCACGCCCACACAGGTGGTCCACCCGATCAGACCAGTCCCGTAGTTCCTTGTCGTCGAGTGGCTGCGTGCCGTCGCCCGTACGCACGACCTGGCAAAGCGGCAGAATTGCCTCCGGCGCGCCTTTCACCGCCACGATGTAACTACCATCGTGCGCGTGGACGGTTGCCATGCGTTTGCTATCGGGGTCGAACGCATCCTCATGGACCTCGGGCATCTGCTCCAGTAGTTTCTCGCGCCGGATGCCGCGACGCGCTGCGGCATCGAGCAATGCAACTTCGGTCGGATCGCCCACTGTGTCGGTGCCCGACTCGCCTGTTCGCTGCAATGTCGAATTGTTGCAGAGCGCCGCCATCGTCAGAAGTTCGTCGAGGAGCGCAGCACTGACCGAATCGACCGGTTCTTCCATTACGATATCATTCGCTCGCAACAACACCGTGGTCACAGACATGCGATTCTCGGTCAATGTGCCAGTTTTGTCCGTCAGGATTACGCTCGTTGCGCCGAGGGTCTCAACAGCCGACAGCCTGGTAATCAGGGCATTGCGCTTCGCCATCCGCCACATGCCACGCCCCAACGCAATCGTGGCGACGATCGGCAGACCCTCGGGTATCGCTGCAACAGACAAGGCAATCGCCACCTCAATGGCCAGGAATATATCGCGCCCGGCCAGAATGGCACCGATGGCGATGAGACCGCCGATAGCGATTACGGCCCATGCCAGCCGCCGGCCCAACGCATCCAGGCGCTTCTCCAAGGGAGTCTGCTGAGCTTCGGCGAGGCTCACCTGCTCGAAAATCTTCCCGAATTCAGTCCGCATGCCCGTACTGACCACGACGCCCCGCCCGGAACCCCGGGTAATCGCGGTACCCTTGAAGACCATGTTGCGGCGCTCCATCACGACCGCATCGACCGGGATTGGATCCGTGTGCTTTTGTACCGGCAACGATTCGCCGGTTAGCGTCGACTCGTTTGCGTTGAGTTTTGCGGCCTCCAGCAGGCGTAGATCTGCAGGGACGAGATCACCTGCCTCGAGCACGACAATGTCGCCGGGCACCAGTTCCTCGGCCATTACGCGTCGCACTGCGCCTGCGCGCAGCAACACGCAGCTTACTCGCGCGAGCCGCCGCAGGGCTTCCATTGAACGCGTTGCGCGCCATTCGGTCAGAAACCCGATCGTTGAGTTAATCAGTATTACCGTAAAGATGGCCACGGCTTCCGCGAAGTCGGAGAACAGCAGAGCCAGTACGCCGGCCCCAACCAGCAGAACGATTACGACGCTTCTGAACTGATCGACCAGGATTGCGAGCAAGTGTCGTTGCTGCGCGACTCGAAACTGGTTACGTCCGTATTCGTGGCGGCGACTATGGGCTACATCGTCGTCGAGGCCGCGCGTAGCATCGACTGCCAGTTCCTGCAGTACGTCGTCAACGCTCTTGCCCCAGGCCGACAACGAGCGATTCGATTGAGAAGTCACAGCCATGCTCCGAG
>JAOUNK010000010.1 GCA_029881015.1 Gammaproteobacteria bacterium
CAAGTCGCCCGGATCCGATTTCTGCCAGGGCACGATGTACAACACCTTCGGCAGCTCCTGGTTGCCCGTAATCTCCGTGCGACTCAGTTCCATCGAGTCCATGACGCGGTTGCCCGACGTCGTACGCGTAATATCCTCAACCGGCTCGGCTGCCTCGTCTTGTTCCACGACAGCCGACGTATCCACCGCCGGCAGCAGCTCATCGTCCTCGTCCGCCGTGTCCTGGGCAAAAACGGTAAACGCTGCCAACAACATGGCGAGCATGAATCCGGCGCCGAATACTGGTTTGTGTCGGGTACCCATGTCCATCATTCCGCCACGTTTGCCGTACGCTGACTCGCCGCCAGGCGGCGTTTCAGATCCGCGATCCATCTCTCAACCTGTTCGTCTTCACCAACAAGTTGTTGATATGTCTCGAAATGTCGCAGCGCCTCTTCAAGACGCTGCAGGTACAATTCGTTAAGAACGCCCAGGTTGTAGTGTGCCAAGGCGTACTCGGGGGAAACTGTGACAGCCTTCATATAAGCGGCTTCTGCCTCGAGAAAATTGCCATTTCTGCGAAGTAACATGCCCAATTGGTTCAATGCGGCCGGGTGACCGGGGTTCAGGGCCAGTGCGGCGTCGATGGCCGCGCGCGTCGCGTCGTCATCTTCGTTCTTCGCATGGATGATCGCCAAATTGACGTGGGCGCCGGGGTAATCGGGATACAACAGCACGAATTCCTTGAATCGCAGCTCGGCATCGACGAAATCGCCGGCCGCCATGACCGCCGCGGCCTGCTCGAACAATGTCCGGGCCTCGGCAGGAATCTGTACGCCTGCAGGCGCACCTGCCGCCTCGGGGCCAGGCGCCACCTGCGGCCCGGCTTCGCGCGCCGGGCCTGAGCCGGCACAACCTGCTACCACGAGCAAGGTCAGCAGACCCGCCGCAAACCGTGTCTTCCTAGTAAAGCGCTGTAACAACATCTTCGCCGCGCTCCTTCTTCAAATAACGTGCCGGCATCAAACCCGCCAGGCGGTTAAAGCTCCGCTCGACCCATTCGTCGTAAACGCCGTCGGCGGCTCGGTCCGCGTTGGCCGTGTAAAGATCGATGGCCTTTTCCTCAAACGGGAAAGCCTGCTCTTCCAGCAGGATCTCGTATTGCTCCAGCGCATCGGCCTCGAGATTGGTCGGGCGGTCCGAGTCCATGAGATCGGATGAAAACTGTTCGTAAACCTCACCCAGGCGGAACGTGGCAGCGGTCGTCACCTCGGCGACACCGTAGTCGGCGGCGCCCGTGTACGCGTTGATCACGTCCTCCATAAGGTCCTTCTTGAGCTTCAGGCTATCGGCCAGCGGCTGCGTGAGCTGCACGACTTCGAAACGCTTGCGAATCGGCTCGGCCAACTCCAGCGAAGCGGTCGCGGCAAGATAGCGCGTTCGGTCGGAGCGCTCGACACCGGCGTTTGCGTCGACGCGCACGAGCTCCTCGAGCCGCGCCACGCGTTCCGCCTCATTGCCGGTCTGCCCGGCAATCTCCAGGAGCCTCGCCTGCGCCTCAATGGATTCGGCGATCGGGTTCGGGTAGCGCGCGATGATGCTGTTGAGCACGCGTTGCTCAGAGCTGATGGTGCCGCTCTGCTCATAGAGCTCCGCTGCTTTCCACAAAGCCTCGCGCCGCACGTCGTCCGAACTCGACGCCGCATCGGCAATGCGCTCAAACTCGGCCGCCGCCTGGTCGCTGCGACCCGACCCGAGATAGGTTACGGCGAGTTTCTGCGTAATATCGTCGTCGAATTCACTGTCCGGGTAATCGCGCCGGAATCTTTCCAGCTGGGCTGACGCGCGATCCCAGGCCTGCATATTGATGAGCGCCGCCGCGGCATCGTAGTCGGCCGTGATTCGAATATCGGAATCGGGCACGACTTCACCAATTCGAGTGAAATGTGAGACCGCTGTTTCGAGATCACCGGCGTCTCGCGCTTTCTCACCCTGCTTGTATATCGACGATGCGATGCGATCCTTGATCTCCTGGTTCGCGGCGGCGTCATCGGCCGGCGTGAAGTTTTGCAGGCTGTAGTACGCGTTCTCGGCTTCCGCGAAATTTGTGAGATCGAACTGCGAATGTGCGATGACGGTCCAGGCCGTGCGTGAGAGCTCAGGCTTCACCGGGGGTTCCTTGGCGACCACCGCCTGCCCAACGGCGATGGCGAGATCGAACTGGTTTTGCCTGAACAGGTCTTCGGCGACGGTCGTCAGCACGGCACCCGATTCAGGATGCCCAGGGTAGGTATCAGCAAATCTCAGGCCGCTGTCGAGGTAGGCCTGGTGCCACTGGTCTTTCGCCTCGCCGTCCGCCAGCATGGCTTCGTGCTCACGGTAGGCCAGGATTGCGGCGTAACCGGCCTCGGCGGACTTCTCGTGGAACGGGTAGCCGTACGCCGTTTGTTCGTACTCGACAACCGCGTCGCCGAACTCCTCGCTTTCGAACAGGATTTCGGCCAGCAGGAAATTCGTGTTGGCGGTATCGGCCTCGCCCGGGAAGTACGCCATGTACATGCGGTACCAGTTCGCCGCTTCCTGGAAGTCGCTCTTCTTGCCGTCGCGTTGCGCCTCAGCATGATAGTACTGGGCGAGATCGGTCAGGTTGGACTTCAGGTGCTCGATCACGGCTTCGTTCTCGGTGCGCGGATTGCGAACCCAGAATTCCCCGTCCATGCCGTAGCGTTCGACGAAGCCGCGCTTGCCGGCCAGCACCAGGCTGGGGAACGACCCGAGCTTGTACGCCTCGATCACCTGCATCTGCAGCGCCGGCGCCCTGGGATGATAGGGATCCTGCTTGACGAACGCCTCGTACGTTTCGGCTGCATCCTGGTAGCGTTCTTTCTCGAGGTATAGATCGCCGAGGTTCGAATAGATGACGTGTGTGTACTCCGGCATCCCGCGTTGCCGCAGGAATTCGTCGATGCTCTCAGCGCTCTCCAGGTAGGAAAAACTGATGCTGAGCACCCTGAACGTGTCTTCTATGAGCTCGCGCTCCGCCCGACTGAGCGTTGCGAGTCGCTCTTCACCTTCACCGATCTCGACATCGGCGATCTTGCGATCGAGCAAGTCGAAAAACGACGCGAGGCTGTCTGCGTACCACGCGAGCTTGAATTGCGCCCAACCGCGTTTGTACAGGGACTGTTCGTAGAAGCGTGACGCGTCGCCGAACCCGACGACGTTCGAGTAGGCCAGTTCGGCGGCATTGTAATCCTTGCGCAGGAACAGCATCTCGCCGCGCCGGAATTGCACTTCGTCGTTAAGGACGGTATCCGGGTATCGCGTGACGAGCTCGTTGAGAACCGCCAACGCATCATCTGTACGTCCACCGATTTCATAGGCGCGCGCCAGCTGGTACAGGACGGTGTCGTTGCGCCGGTAATCAGGGTACGCCTCCAGCAGTCGCTGGTAGAGATCGACGGCATTGTCAAAGCTCCGGCTGTCCAGGGCCTCGATGTTTGCGGCCAGCTGCGCGGACTCCGTCGCTTCGAGTTCGAGGTCGCCCAGGCGACGCATTGCCTCGGCGCGCAGCTCGGGATCCTCGGAAACGAGGTCGAGGAAGTCACGGTAGCTCTCACGGGCGAGCTCGGAACTGTCCAGGACGATTGTGCCCTTGCGCAGTTCCACGGTCTTGCCTTCGAGACTCTTGATCGTGTCCTTTTCCTTGACGCGCGCTTCGGCCCGCGGCGACACGACCAGGGCGGTCACCAGGACAAGGGTTATGAAATGGCGAAGTGTCATTCGACGTCCTCCCCGGCCGAGGAGGCAACGTCATAGATGGCAGCCAACGCGAAACGCGCCTGGATCGTGTACAGGTCGAGGCGATCCTTCTGTGCCTGGAGTTCATCGACGGCAATCGTTTGCAGGTAAGCGCGTTGCCGGGAGAGCGTGTCTTCAACCCGGATCTTGGTGCTCTCGATGCGCGGCGCGAGACCGTAGACACGGTCGCTCAATGCCGCAAAGACAAGCGGCTCCCTGCGCATCGATTCGTCGACCTGGCGACGCGCCCGCTGTGCGCCCACCAGGGCCTCACCGGTCTGCTGCAGATTATGACGAATGATCCGCACGCGCTCGTTGAAATCGCGTTCGAGCTCCCACTGCAGCACACCCTTGATAAGGTCGATCTTGTCCTGGACCTCGGCCGCTTCGGGAATATCCGCTTTCAATGCCGGCGTGCGCTCGAGCGCCGTCACCTCGGTCCACATGTCGAATTCTGACTTCTCGGCCAGCGACAACCAGTCATGCGAGCTTTCGATATTGTTTACCGTCGCATCGTGGGAAAGCTTGGACTCCACCATGCGCTCCAGTTCGGCACGCTCCAGCGCGGCCAGTACTTTTGGCAGTCGTTGCTCGTAGGCTTCTTTCCGCGTCTCCAGCATGTTGGCGTAGACATCGACGTTTTGCTGCCAGTTGTCGAGATTACGATGCAGGTAGCTCAGATCGCGGAAGTTCTTGAGCCCTTCCTGGAATTCGTGTGTCGCGAGCAGATGATACAGGTAACGCGCTTCCGGCCCGGTTGGCAGATCCTCGAGTTCCCAGTACCAGCCGGTGCTGTCCAGCGGGTCGTCCTCGATGAACTCGTCGAAGAACGCACCCGACTCAATGTGGTCAATCGTCCTGTCGAGCCGATTCGCTTCCTCATAAAACGCCTCGATCGCATTCAGGTAGTGATCTGCTGCCTGGCTGATCGAATCGAGCTTGGCCATCGCGTAAGGAATCGCCAGCATCGACTCCTGGACCGCCGGATCGAGGAGGTCCCGGCCGCGCAATTCCATCCAGGGCACGAGCGCACGATCGAAATTATCCATCTCGGCATCGGCCCAGCCGGCACCCAGCAAGGCCTTGTTGGAAAACGGTCCTTCGAGACGCACGCGTTGCAGCGGCTCCTTCGCCGCATACGGCTGGCCGTCCTGCAACAAGGCGTAACCCAGCGCCAGGTTGGCCTTGTCGCGCAGCGCGGTCAGTTCGTCGGTATAGGGATTCATCTGGCCCAGGTCGTTGAGCAATTCGGCCGCTTCTTCCATGCGACCGCTACGCACCAGCGCCACGCCGACATTGAACCTGGCGTAGCTGGCCCATTCCGTTCGACCCTGCCAGTTCTGCAGCCGCGCAACGGCCGCGTCGTATTGCCCGGCATCGATCATGATCTGTGCGCCCAGCATCAGTGCCTCGCGCTGCAAATGCTCCGGCAGCTCGCCTTCGATCAGCCCGAGCGCCTGTTGCGCCTTGTCGAGGTAGCCGCGCTGGTACCAGATCTTCGCGAGGAAGAACCAGGTCCGGTCACGGATTTCCGGCGACACGTTGTCGGCCAGCAGGCGTTCAAAGATCTCGGCGGCCTCGAGGTGGTGACCGTAGGACAGGTACATGCCGCCAAGCAGCAACTCGGCCTCAGCCACATGCTCGGTCAGCTGTTCCTGCTCCATCGCTGCGAGCAGGCGCACGATCGCCGGGAAATAGTCGTCCTGATAGAAATAGAAAAGGACCTCGCCAAATTGCGGGTCCTTGACGACCAGGGCGTCGTCGCTGATCTCTGCCGCATGCACTGCCGGGATCAGCAGTACCAACAGCAAGCAAAGACGACTAAGGATGGAGCGAGCAGGAGGCAAAGATCACTCCCATTCCTTGATGACAAACTCTGGCTGCTGCTTCTTGATGCGGTCCGTGATTTCGAGTTCCAGGTACTTCGCACCGATACCCTTGTCGATAACCGTCGTGGCGCCTCGACGGTAGTCACGCACGTTCGGCCCTTTGCCCGTGAAGATGGCGATGATCTCGTGCTCGCCGGTCTTCAGGTTGGCCATGTGCACACGGTGCACACCGCCGCGAACGAGTGCATCGGCTTCGCGCGCCGTGTACAGGTAGTTGGCAACTTCCTTGCCATCGATCTTGATGCTGACCGAGTCGAGTTCGAAGTACTCGCCGACATCCATCGACACAAAAAAAGCAACTTGCGAGTTCGCAGGAAACAGCAGCTCCTCTTCCAGCAGGAAAAGGTCGCGATTGAGGTCGAGGACCTCTTTCTTCAACGACTGCACATCGGTATCGAGGCTGCGAAACTCGTCGCGCGACCTGGCTTCCGCCGCTTCGGCATCGCGTGCCTGGGCAACGGCCACATCCGCGTCCATCGGGGCCACATCCTGTGCGACCGAAACGACGCTGAACGCGAGCATCGTTGTTGCTACGAGCGTGATGAATGTCTTTGTCACGTTATTCTCTCAACAGTGAACGAATCTGATCGAGATACATTTCTTCGTATCCCGGTTTATAACCCTGATGGACGTACCGCACGGTTCCCTGGCGATCGACGATGACCGTTACCGGCATCGCATCCACATCGTAAAGCTTGCTGACTTCCTTGCGCGCATCGAATAGTACCGGGAAATTGACGCCGAGGTCCTCAATCATGTCCATCGCGCGGCGGGAATCGTCGTCGATGTTGACGCCCAGCAAGTTGAAGCCGACGCGCTGGTAGCGCGAGTACAACTCGTCGAGCAGCGGCATTTCCTGGCGGCAAGGGCCGCACCAGGTCGCCCAGAAGTTAATCATGACGACGTCACCGCGGTACTCGGAGAGGCGCATGTTCTCACCGGTCGAACTCTTGAGCGCGAAGTCCGGAGCCTGCTGGCCCTCCATGTTGCCTGCAGCAAGGCTGGAAGCCGCGAAAACGCCAAAAATCAATGCAATACACGCTTTTCTGAATTTCATAGGTCCATTCCTTGTGTTACGAGCCCGGCTCCATCCACTGGAAAAGCGGCCCGGACGGCACCAATCAACGATGAATGGTGACAGCCGAGCCCCGTCGGGGCCGTGATTATCGTCACAAATGCTCAGGTTTCCTGAACATAATGACGCAATTCCGGTGGGGCATCGCCACACGAGCAATCGCTACAGATTACGTCAAATGGCGGCGAATCCCAATGTTTTTAAGCGCAACGAAATGCACGCGTATGATAGGCGTATGATCCTGAATTTAAAGTGAATATCCGTCGCTTTTCTGCGACACTCCGGGTTTTTCGATGGCCTACTCGACCGTATGTTGCGCGGGCGGCATCAGACCATCCGAATAATAGACCCTGCCCTCGTCGTCAATCACGATACTTTCGTAGTCCGGCAGCCTGCCGATGAGTGTCAGACCGCGTTCCACACCCATCACAAACACCGATGTGGACAAGGCATCCGTAAGCACGGCATCCGGGCCAAAGACCGTGGCGCTCTGGACTCCCCCCGCCGGCTCACCCGTACTCGGCCGGATAATGTGGTGATAACGAACGCCGTCCTCGTCGAAATAACGTTCGTAGTCTCCCGAGGTCGAGATGGCTTCGTCGGCCAGCGGTACGGAGATAGCGACCTGCCCGTCGTTGCGGGGGTCCCGGATACCGACCATCCAGGGACGCCCGCGGCGGTCGCCGAGCAAGCGCGAGTCACCGCCGGCCGTCACAATGGCGTTTTGCACGCCGCGGCGCCGCAGGATTTCGATACCGCGTTCGACCACGTAGCCCTTGGCGATGCCCCCGAGATTGATGCGCACGCCCTCTCGCAGGAAGCGCACCGTGCCCGCCGCCTTATCGAGTTTTACCAATCGGTAATCAATGCGCTCGCGCTCAATCTCGATCGTCTGCGGATCGGGACGCTGCCGCGCGCGAAAATCATAGTGCTGCCCGACGCTGTCAAACGTGATATCGAACGCGCCGTGCGTCAGCACCGAAATATCCAGTGAGCGCTGGATCAGCGCAAACAGCTCGTCGCCGGCCGCGACGCCGCCCTGCGCCGCTTCACGGTTGATCCTGGAGATCTCGCTCTCATCTTTGTAGGTACTCATGAGGCGATCGATTCGGGCCGCCTCCTGGAACACCGCTTCGAGCGCCAGGCGACCGGCTTCGGGGTCGTCGCTCCAGAGGTGAACGCTCACCTCGGTGCCCATCATTGCCCGGGCATCGCTGAACCAGTCGGCAAACGCGACCGGCGCCGCAAGTGCGAGCAGCAGCACCGCTAGTCTTGGCCCAAGCCCGGGGTTATGCTTGGATAAACAGACTATTGGCAAGGAGCGGGACAGTGACTTCATTCCTGATTTTCTTAGGGGTAATTGCAGCGATTGTGTTCTGGGCCATCGGTATTTACAACCGACTGGTGAACGAGCGCAACCGGGTCAGAAATGCATTTGCGCAGATTGACGTTCAACTTACGCGGCGTCACGACCTGATCCCGAATCTTGTCGAGGCCGTGAAAGGGTACATGAAACACGAACGCGAGACGCTCGAAGCCGTCATCAAGGCGCGCAACGTCGCGGTATCTGCGCTGGATGCAGCCAAGGTAGACCCGGCCAATGCGGCGGCAATCCAGAAACTCGGTGGCGCAGAAGGCGCGCTGGGCAGCGTCCTGGGCCGACTGTTTGCGCTGTCAGAGGCATACCCTGACCTGAAGGCCAACCAGAACATGATGCAATTCCAGGAAGAACTCGCCAGTACCGAGAACAAGGTTGCGTTTTCGAGACAGGCGTTTAACGACGCCGTGATGGGCTACAACAACACGGCCGAGAACTTCCCGAACAATATCATCGCCAATACCTTTAACTTCGAACTCGCCAGTTTCCTCGAGATCGAAGCAGAGGAGATGCGCGAGGCGCCGGAAGTATCGTTTACCTGATTCTCGCTTGCGCCTGAATCGTGAATTTCTTTGCTGCGCAGGACCAGGCACGCAAGGCGTCCCGACGCCTGGTCCTCGCGTACATCGTCGCTACCGTGCTGATCGTCGCTGGCGTGACGCTGATCGTGACCTACGCGTTATTCAGCACCTCCCGGACAGCATGGGACGTTACGTTCTGGTCCTACACAGCAAACAACTGGGCCATTCCCGCCGTCGTGGCGCTATTGACCACAATGTTCATCCTGGGTGCCAGCCTGTTCAAGACGGCCGTGCTCTCGTCCGGCGGCGGCGCCGTGGCGACACAAATGGGCGGCACGCTGGTGCCCGCAGATGTACAGGACCCGTTGCGGCGACAGTTGCGCAATGTTGTCGAGGAAATGGCCATCGCCTCGGGCGTCCCGGTTCCCGAGATATACGTGCTCGAGGAAGAGAGCAGCATCAACGCATTCGCGGCCGGCTTCTCGCCAAGTGACGCCGCGGTCGCGGTCACGCGCGGCACGCTCGAACTGCTCGACCGTGATGAACTCCAGGGCGTTATTGCGCATGAGTTCAGCCACATCCTGAATGGCGACATGCGCCTGAATATTCGCCTGATGGGCGTCCTGTTCGGCATCATGGTGCTGGGCCTGATAGGACGATTGATCGTGCGTGGCGGCTACCACGCCAGTATCGTGTCCAGCCGCCGCGACCGAGGCGCGCCAGTGGTGCTTGTCGTAGGGCTCGGGCTCGCCGTACTCGGCGGCATCGGCATGTTCTTCGCCAGGGTGATCAAGGCAGGCGTCTCCAGGCAGCGTGAGTATCTTGCCGATGCATCGGCCGTGCAATTCACGCGGCAAAGCGACGGGATTGCCAACGCTCTGAAGAAGATCGGCGGCTACAGCCAGGGATCGCTGATCCAGGCCGCTGACCCTGAGGAAGTCAGTCACATGCTGTTCGGCTCCGGGTCCAAACTTGCCGGTATCTTCGCGACTCACCCACCCCTGGTCGAGAGAATCCAGGCGCTCGACCCGAGCTTCAAGGAGGCGGACTTTCCGCGCGTCGACCCACGCAAACTCGGGATACCGTCCCACGATGGTGGTGAGGCCGCATCGGCATTTGCGGGCGACATTACGACGGCGCTGGCGAGCGGCGGTGCACAGGTATTGGCCGAATCCATCGCCGAGACGGTCGGAAAACCCGAAAACGAACACGTGGCATATGCGCAGCATCTCAGGCAGTCCATCCCGGAATCCCTGTACGCAGCTGCGCATTCTTCAGGATTCGCATATCTCCTGACGATTGCGCTCATTCTCGACCGGTCGGGACGCGCGACGGAGAGGCAGCTCGCGTTGGCCCGCGAACAGCTCGGCGCGGAACGCGCCAAGCTCTTGCGGCGCTACTTCGATGAACTCGCCAGCACGGGCGCCGAGTATCGCCTGCCGCTGCTGGGAATCGCCTTCCCGGCACTCAAGCTCCGGCCGGTGCAGGAATTGAGCTACCTGGTATCGCTCACGACGCGCATGATCGAGATTGACGGCAAGATCGACCTGTACGAGTACTGTTTCCATCGCATCCTGATGAGCAACATCGGCAAGGCCGTGGACCCGTCGGGCCGGAGGCGCGCGCTCCGTGCGAATCGCCGCGACCTGCAGGCCGCCGCGATCGGCCTGCTGCGCGTCCTGGCCGACTACGGCCACGATGAAGGCGATGAACGCGAGGCGGCGTTCGCCACGGGCGTTGCGACATTGGGGGCCTGGGCGCAGGACTACGCCAGTGAATTCGATCGCAATTACACCGTCGAGGTCCTGGACCATAGTCTCGACGTGCTGCTCGGTCTCAATAGCAAGGGCAAGGAATCCCTGCTCCGCGCAGTCAGTGCGACCGCCGCTCATGACGGCAAACTGAGCGTCACCGAAGCAGAACTGATTCGCGCCGTCTGCGCGACGCTCGACTACCCGCTCCCACCGATACTGGTGCACAAGTCCCGTTCATAATTCATTCATCGTGGGCGCCATATTTTGTCGTATCATCGAACTCCGGAGCGATTCTCTTGTCGGACACCAACATGAAGACCACACGCATCCTGGCCATGGTAACGATCCTGGCCCTGTTCATTTCGTCTTTCGCACACGCTGCCACCCGCGAGGAAAAGCGCGTAGCCGACGCATCGGATGTGCTCGACCAGCTATCGCGGATTCCGGAGAAGTCCATTCCCCCGAACCTGCTCTCGCGCGCGTACGCCGTAGCGGTCATACCCAATGTCCGGCGCGCTGCATTCGGGCTTGGCTTGCGTCGCGGCAAGGGCATCGTGGTTGTGCGCCAGGATGACGATTCCTGGAGCAACCCCGCATTCGTCACGATCACCGGCGGCAGCGTCGGGTGGCAGGCCGGCGCGGATTCCACCGACATTATCCTCGTATTCAAGACCCGCAGGGGCGTCGATGGTCTTGCCAACGGCAAACTGACACTGGGCGCGAACGCGTCGGTGGCGGCCGGCCCGGTAGGACGACAAACGAGCGTGGCGACGGATATCGAGTTCGAAGCCGAGGTCTACTCCTACTCACGCAGCCGTGGCCTGTTTGCCGGGGTAGCCCTCGAAGGTGCGGGGCTGACCATGGATCGAAAAGCCAACGCGGCGTTTTACGGTTCGACCGACATGTCGCCCGCGAAGATCTTCGTCAGTTCGCCGAACATCGCCCCCGACATCGCCAACACGTTCGTCCAGGTCCTGACCGCGCAAACAGCGCGATTACCGACATCGCCTGGCATGCGGGCCGGCGCCGAACAGTCCGGCGTGGTCAACGAAGAACCCGATGTACGCACGTTCGGCATGCCCGCGCCGGGTGATGCAGACGACGAAACCGAGTACGATCCCAACTACTGATTGCACCGGAGTCGCGTTTGGACGAACTGACCGCCAAGGTCCAGCAGATCGCGGAGCTGCTCGGACCGAATCCCTACCTGCAGGCATTGATCATCGCGGTCGCCTTTATCGTCGCCGGCAAGGTCGCCGACTTGATCATCTCCGGCATCATCGGGCGTGTCGCGCAAAGGTCGACCAACGACTTCGACGATAGCTTCATCGAACTCGTACATCGCCCGGTCTTCGTCTCGTTTGTACTCATCGGCCTCGGCCTTGCGACACTGCGGGTCGGGATGCCTGCTGCGCCCGAATTCCTGACACTCGGACTACTCAAGACCATCGGGATCTTTGTCTGGTTCGGCGCGTTCGCCGGCTTTAACAGCCTGCTGGTCAGGACGCTCCGCAAGGTATCGAAAAACAAACTCGTGCAGAGTGGCATGTTGTCGCTGCTGCACAACATGGCCAAGGTCGTCCTCGCGGCACTGGCTGTCTATTTTGTCTTTCTCGCGTGGAACATCAACGTAACGGCCTGGCTTGCATCCGCCGGTATCGTCGGTCTCGCGTTGAGCTTTGCCGCCAAAGACACGTTGTCGAACCTATTCGCCGGTGTATCGATCGTTGTGGACGCGCCCTACAAGATCGGCGACTACATCATCCTCGATTCCGGCGAGCGCGGTGTGGTTACTGAAATCGGCTTGCGCAGTACCCGAATCCTGACGCGAGACGATGTCGAAATTACCGTGCCCAACGGCATCATCGGCAACAGTACAATCATCAATGAGGCAGGCGGACCGCCGGCGCAACACAGAATTCGTGTTGGTGTGGGTGTCGCATACGGCAGCGACCTCGATCACGTAATTGAAACGCTGCAGAAAGTCGCCGAGGACAACGAGGAGGTGCTTGCCAACCCGGCACCGCGGGTTCGCTTCCGGCTCTTTGGTGAGTCAAGCCTGAACTTCGAACTGCTTGGCTGGATCGCCGATCCGGCGAACCGTGGCCGCCTCCAGCACGAGCTGAACTGCGCCATATACAGGGCGTTCATCGAACAGAAGATCGAGATTCCTTTTCCGCAGCGCGACCTGCATGTCCGCACTATGCCTGCCGCGGATTAACCCTGCTGGTCGACGTCGCCGCGGCGGCGCAGCTCTTCACGTACAGCATCGAGATCGCCAGTCGTTTCCGCATCCTGTGCGGGCCCGGCTGACGGTGCATTACCACCGTCGCTCGGTGGCACGACGTCGCCGTAGTCCGAACTGCCGTTTTCCACAGCCCCGGTCTCCGGAATAACCGCAAGCGGCAGGTTTCCCTCGGGCAGCCTGTCGTCCGCACCGCTACCGTCGCTTGTCGGTGGTAATACGCCGAACTGGGCGAGGTACTCGGCTTCCTTGCGCAGGCGTTCGGCCTCCTCGGCACGGCGGCGTGCTTCCGCCGCGGCCTGTTGCGTACGGCGCAGCGCTTCGCGCTTGCGCTGCGAACGGGCTTCAAGCTCCTCGCGCCGGGTTTCCTCTTCCTTCGCCTGGATGCGCTTCACGGCTTCGCGCGCGTTGATGCATTCCTGGTCATAACGCGATTCCCTGCGATTCTGCTGGCAACGAACCATCGCTGCCTCCAGAAGCATCGGGTTATCAACGAACTCGGTCGTCGTACGGGCGGGCGGCTCCTCGGGAGCACAGCCGGCGACCAGTCCGATTGCGACAAAAAGCGCTGTCTTATGCATCGTCATAGCGGTTGGTCTTGTCCGAAAAATGGATTAATTGGTAGAAAACTCAGCTGTCTGTAGTGCGGATACTAGCAAAATTGTCAAATCGTCCCGCAGGGCAGGGTTCGCAGTTTTGACATGTCGTTCGCCGGATTCGCGCTATAGTGCGCTCTGCAGAACGGGTGGATGAATACGATTGTCAGGCTCAAACCAGTTTTCCCTGCTTGGCCAACGGCGCTTCGCGCCGTTCTTTGCGACGCAGTTCCTCGGGGCACTCAACGATAATATCTTCCGGAACGGCCTGGTTATCCTGATTACCTTCCAGGGGGTCAAGGTCGCCGGCATGGACCACACCCAGCTGGCCAATGTTGCGGCCGGACTCTTCATTCTGCCGTTCTTCCTGTTTTCGGCTACGGCCGGGCAACTGGCCGACAAGTACGAGAAATCGATGCTGATCCGGCGGATCAAAGCGCTGGAAATCGTCCTGATGATCCTGGCGGCACTTGCCCTCTATACCGGGAGCTACGCGCTGCTGCTGCTGGTCCTCTTTCTCATGGGCTGCCAGTCGACCATGTTCGGCCCGGTCAAGTATGCCTACCTGCCGCAGCAACTGGCCGACGACGAACTGGTCGGCGGTAATGCACTGGTCGAATCGGGCACCTACGTCGCGATCATCCTCGGTCTGATCGTGGGCGGTATCGCCGTCAGTGACGTAATTTCCGGGAGCGTCAGTTTTTCCAAGCAGGCAGCGCTTGGCTCCTGCCTGATCTTCGTCGCCGTGACGGGCTACCTCATCAGCCGCCAGGTACCACAGACCGTTGCAGTCGACCCGGGCCTGAAGATCAGCTTGAACGCCTGGCAGGAAACCTGGCGCATCGTGCAATTTGCGCGCGAGGAGCGCAGTGTCTTCCTGTCCATTCTGGGCATTTCCTGGTTCTGGTTTTTCGGCTCGGCAATGACGATCCAGATTCCGGCCTACACGGCGGACTTGTTGAACGGCAGCGAGTCGGTTACCACGTTGCTGCTCGCAGCATTCGCCATCGGCGTCGGTATCGGATCGTTGCTCTGCGAACGAATGTCCGGTCATCGCATCGAGCTGGGCCTCGTGCCGTTCGGTTCGATCGGCCTCAGCCTGTTCGCCGCAGACCTCTATTTCGCGCAGCCGGACGTCGTCGCCGCTCCGGCGAATTCGGTCACGGAGTTCCTGGCCCGTCCGGGAGGTTGGAGAATCTGGCTGGATCTCGCACTGATCGGCGCGTTTGGCGGGTTCTACAGCGTGCCCCTCTACGCCCTGATCCAGAAACGTTCGAAACGCCAGCACCTGTCACGCATCATCGCGGCCAACAACATCATCAACGCGTTCCTGATGGTCATCGCGGCCATTATGTCGATGATGCTACTCAATGCCGGTTTTTCGATTCCCGAGCTCTTCCTGATCATCGGCGTACTCAACGCCATCGTCGCGGTGTACATCTTCTCGTTGCTTCCCGAGTTCCTCATGCGCTTCCTGGCGTGGCTCGTCGTCAGCATCGTTTACCGGCTGAAGCCGGCCGGCCTCGACAACATCCCTGTCAAGGGACCGGCTGTCGTCGTCTGCAACCATGTCAGCTACGTGGACCCGATCATCCTTGCCGGCTCCGTACGCCGGCCAATGCGTTTCGTCATGTGGTACAAGATCTTCCAGATTCCCGTGCTCGAATTCATCTTCAGGACAATGAAGGCGATTCCGATTGCCGGTGCGCGCGAGGACAAGGCGATCATGGACGAAGCCTTCGAACTCGTGGATGCCGAACTCGCCGCTGGCAATGTCGTGTGTATCTTTCCCGAAGGCGCGATTACGCGTGACGGTGAAATCGCGCGATTCAGGCCGGGTATCGAGAAGATTATCCGGCGGCGCCCCGTCCCTGTCGTACCCGCTTCGCTGGGCCGCTTGTGGGGAAGCTGGTTCAGTCGTCGTCAGGACGGCGGCCTGCGCAAGATTCCCGGACGCCTGTTCTCGAAAGTGACGGTGCGGTTTGGCGAGCCGGTGCCGGCTTCCGAAGTGACCGCGGAGAAACTCGAACTCCTGGTACGAACGCTACGCGGCGACGAGCGCTAGTTGCCCAGCCGCCGGCGCCACTCGGCCAGCAGCTCTGCCCGGTTGCCAAACAGGCCCGGGTTCGATGATCCCGGGAAGCCAAGCTCGACCAGTTCAATAAAGCCGTTGCGAGCCGTCGGCAGGTAGGCGCGATTCGCCGTTGCGGTCCCGCTCGGCCCAAACACGATTTTCGCACCATTGAGCGGTTTCGGCGTAAATACGCTATCGACCCAGTGCAGGCCGTTGATGCTCAGGCTGACCCGATGCGTCCAACGCGCGGTCCGGAAGTACGCGCGCGAGCTGCTGTGTCCGAAGGCGATCTCTTCGACGGTGCCCGGAATCTGTAATGCCGGGCCGCTGACCCGCCCTTCGGCCAGTATGAATTGGCTGGCCAAACCGGCGTCGTCGACGAGAACCAGGTACTGCCCGCGCGGCGATGCGGCGAGCTGCCGGATCGCGCGCTCTCCCTGCCAGAGCTGTCGCATGTGCCAGTTGCCATCGCTGTCTCGCCCTATCACGCGCAAGGCGCCGCTATCGCCGCCTGCGTACAGGCTGCCGTCCGGCGCGAAAGCCAGGCTCTCATGCGTCTCCCCGAAATCGAACTCTGCGACGAATGAGCCGTCGTCGGCCCGGTACAGCCCCAGGCCCGTTCCCTTGAGGACAGCAAGCAACGCACCGTCGGGAGAAAAAACCATCTCCTCCACGGCTTCTCCTTGAATTTCGGCTATCCAGGGGAACGGCTGACCGCTCTCGGCGTGCCATACGCGAACCGTGTTGTCCTGCGCCGCGCTGGCGACCAGGGCACCGGAGCGATCGACACTGAGACGCACAACTTCGGCCATGTGCCCGATAAAACTGACGTCGGCGCCCAGCGCCTCGACCTCTGCGAGGCTCGCCCCTCCGGACAGGACATGCACGTGACCGGCGGGGTCGCCGATCACCATCCCGCGACTGCCGGGCAAGGCCGTCATCACCCTGTCCGCGGAAGGATGCCAAAGGGAATGATCGGACTCCGTATCACCACTGTCCGCATCAGGCGGCAGTTCCGCCGCCTTCCAGAAACGCGAGTTGCCGCGCGGGTTGCCGGTAAAGACGATCTTCTCGTCCTTGCTGTAAACCAGCATCGTGCCGGCATCGGCCGCGCCGCCTACCGCAATCGGCGGGCCGACCAGTCGTCCCTCGCGACAGCTATAGATCTGGAACCCGGATTCCGCCCTGCCCGCAAGCGCACTCGCACCCGATGGCGAGAACACGAGCTGCCAGTTACCTTCCGCGAACTCTTCCAGCAAGGGCCTTTGCGGTCGCGAGACTTTCCAGAGAGACACACCGGAGCGACCGTGCACGACGCCGAGTGTTGCGCCGCCCGCTGCGAGATAGATGGCGCTAGGCTGCAGCGGCATATCGATCTGCGCCAGCTGCTCGCCGGTTGCGAAATCCCAGACACGGACCGCCCGGTCGTAATCGGCTACCGCGATCCGGGAGCCCGATGGATCTATCGCCCTCAATGCCGGCACACCAGCCACAACGATGGCGGCGGCGATCTCACCTTTCTCCAGCGACCACAGTTCCAGGCGGGTTTCGATATCGCCGCGATGCTCGGCCAGGAGGTGCGTGCCACCGGCTGTCAGCGTGGCTCCGGTGCTCGCAACGCCGACGGGCAAGGTCGCGATCCGGTCGCCCGTCGTCGTATCCCAGACGTTGACACTGTCCTGGGTCGCCGTAACAAGGCGGCGCGCGGCAGCATCGAGGCCGATCAGGGTCTCGTTCTCGTTGACAGCGATCGCCCGCACCGGTTCGGCAAACGCAAGATCCCAGATCCTCGCACTGTCGCTTTGCATGGCTCGCGCGATCGCGTAGCGGCCGGTCTTGTCGAACCAGACGTTATCGGTTTCTCGTTCAATCGGATCCGGGATATTCAATCCTCGCTGGAACTCCTCGACAACGCCCTGCGAATTCAGTTTCAGGTTCCAGCCCACCAATTGCCCAGCAACGCCGAGACTCTCGTCGCGCACACTGATCGACCAGGTACCCATCAGCGACTCGCCGATGAGGTCTCGCAGCTGACCCGCGGGAATCCGGATGTCGTCCTTACTGGTAGCACGCTCCAGCCCCGTCTCGATTTCCACCGTGCGTCCCGAAGGAGCGATGATCTTGATACGCAGATCCGACAATCGCGCGTGGCTGATGTTCAGCGTCAGCCCGGCACGACTGACCTGCCCTTCGCGATCGACGACGACCCGCCGCAACAAGGGTACGACTTCGAGCGCCGTAACGCTCCAGGCGTCACGTCGCTGCAGCTCCTCGGTCGCGTATGACCACTGCGAAATGCTCGCGCCCTCTGCCGAGGTAAGGAGCATGCTGTCCGGGTCGAAGACGGTCGTACCTCCCTGCAACCGGGGCAGAGTGGCGAGTAACAGCGGGTAGTCATCCGACACCAGGCTCGCTGCGCGCTGGCGCCGTCGTGGTGTGGGCATGACCAGCGACTCGAGTGTTGCCAGCAATGCCGTATCGCGATCCTCCAGCCTGAGCGCAGCTATTGCCTGCCGATCCCAGAACGAGGCCAGCAAGGTCTCGGGCAGGCGCCCTGCGTTGGGGAGTTCGGCAGCTACCGTGGCCAGGGCCCCGATTTCCTCCACATTCGTCGACTGCGCGGCTTGCTGCTCCACAAATCCGCGAAACAGCTTGTCGGCCGTGTCGGCGTGCCCGGGGAAGGAACGCAGGTTCTCGAAGGCCGATTGCGCTATTTCCAGTTCGACGTTCGGCGATGTCAACGTGCTCATGTACGGTCGCGGCAACCATTGCGTATACCAGAACGGTAACAACGCGAACAGCAGCAGGATACCGGCAACGAATGCTGGTACGCGCAATCGGGTCGGCAGGTTCTCATTGGCCCAGCGCGCTGTGAAGACCGCCCCGTACAACCGATTGCGAACCTGCAAACGGCCGTCATGATCGATCTCGATCAGACCGACCGCCATCAGGCGACGCTGCAACGGCGAACCGAGATCGGCCGCCACTTCGACGCCTTTACGAATACGTCCGTAAAGGTTGAGCAACGCTTCCTTGCGCTTCACGTCAT
The DNA here is from genome assembly GCA_029881015.1 of Gammaproteobacteria bacterium. Classification (GTDB taxonomy): domain Bacteria; phylum Pseudomonadota; class Gammaproteobacteria; order Steroidobacterales; family Woeseiaceae; genus UBA1847. The sequence continues at coordinate 18,362 of JAOUNK010000010.1, forward strand.
TGACGATCACCCGATGGATATGGCTCATGTGCGGCTCGCTGTGTAAAGCGGCCCGCCCGCCGAGTTGCGTCGTTGCTATGTGATCGATCTGTGCTGCGACATCGCCGTCGGACCCTTCGCGCGCTACCTGGCGAGCAAGCTTCTGGCTCAGGTACGGCTGCCCGCGTGTCCAGTAGTAGATCCTGTCCAGCGCAATCGCCGCTTGCTCCGGTTCGAGATTCAATTCGGTCGAAAACAGTTCCAGCTGCTCGCGCGTAAAGTCGTCGAGCGGTATCGGCTGCGTCACGTTGAACGGCGACAGCTCCGGCTCGGCAACCAGGCTTACCGGGTCACATTCCCCGAGCAGGACGAACGTAAGACGCGAAAAGTCAGGGTCGGTCGTACGCGCATTGTGTGCCGCGCGAATACTGGCAAGCAGCTGGTCGGCAAATGGCAGGTCCTCGATGCACTGGATCTCGTCGATGAAAACGACGACGGGCTCGTCGACAAACTGCAGGACGATCTCGGAATAGAACTCCAGCAGACGCTGGCGATTACTCAGTATCGATTTATCGTGCCACCAGGTCTGCAGGTCATAGCGGATCCGTAGCTGTCGCTGCAGGCGGTAGGCAACGTTGTAGTACCAGCGGCCGGGATCGCCACCGCCATCACTGCCGCCGATTTGCTCGAGGTCGAGGATCGCTACCCTGCAACCATTGGCCTCGAGGCGGGCAGCGGTAGCCGCGATCAGGCTCGACTTGCCGCTGCGGTCCGGCACCAGTACGTGCGCATAGCGACCGCTCAACACCGTTTCGGAGAGCAGGTCGTCTGCGCGACGTCGAATATAACCCGCGCGCACAGCATGCAGCGGGGCGCCGACGCTGAAGAACTCGCCGGTTGAATCCAGCTTCCTGCGCTGGTCAGGCAATTCCTTGATGCTTGAGTCGTCGCTCATACTGTGTCGATAAGCCAAACCACGGCGGTCTATTCTGGCATTATTCCGGGCAAAATGAACGATGATCGAATTCTAAAAAAGGACCTGTTTGGCGAAGTCGTGCTGCGGCCCGACATAGACGGTCCTGTCATTGTGCGCGATGCGTCGGCCGCGCGCTGGTGGCTGCGGTGGCTAGCCCGCAGTCTGCTGCGGCGCGAAGCGGAATCGCTGGCCGCGCTCGACGGGGTCGAGGGCGTACCCCGGCTCCTGCGGCACGACCGTGACACGCTCGTCCGAACTTACCTCGCAGGGAGACCCCTGCAGGACGCAAAAACAACGGATGCGGTGTGGTTCAACGCGGCTGCTCGTCTTCTGCGGCGCTTGCACGGGGCCGGCGTCTGCCACAACGATCTTGCCAAGGAGCCGAACCTCATCGTCCTTGACGACGGCCGTCCCGCGTTCATCGACTTTCAACTCGGCTGGCGAAGCCTTCACCGGGGCCGCCTGTTCCGGGCGGCCGCGCGCGAGGATATCCGCCACCTCTTGAAGCACAAGCGTACCTACTGCCCAGGCCGCCTGACACAGCGCGAGCGCGACATCCTGGCGTCACCGTCCCCTCTCTCACGCGCCTGGGCCGGCACGGTCAAGCCTGTATACCTGTTCGTGACGCGCCGCATTCTCGGCTGGGCCGATCGCGAGGGCGCTACAGACCGGGGTGCGCGCCGCTAAGGCACGCTCCGGCAATTCCGGTATACTCGCGCTGCGTATTTTCCAGGGAACAAGGGGACTCCAACGTGGACTTTTGCCATCAACACAACCTCGTCGACCCGAAATCTGCCGGTCGTGAGCGAAAGTTCGGGATTCGGGTTACGCTGCCTGCGTCCGACACGTTGCGCAAGGTCCTCGGCGACCAGTGGGAGCGCCTGCATTGGTATGCAAGCGAAGCCGAACGCGATGCCGCATTCGACGACATGGCGACGCGGCATGGGTTTTATCGCAAGACCGACACCCCGACCCAGGTTCTCGAAAAGATCTCTCGCTAGGCCCGGTCGACGGCCGCTCAGCGCGGAGGCGCGCCGATGAACAGGTAGAAATTTGTCTGCCCGTGCTCGGCAAAGCCGGCGGCGATGTAGACGGGCCCGATGAACGTGTCAAAGCCCGCGAACAGGCTGCCATTCAGGATCAGCGAATCGAAACTCATGTCGGAACGCGTGCGCCACACGTTGCCGACCTCGGCGGACACTCCGAGGTATACAGGCGTATCCATGATTCCCGTGGTATCCCCGATGCGCCGGTAATACACGAGCTTTGCAAGCCCGGCGTGAGGCCCGGCGATCTCGCCACGTTCGAGCCCCGACAGGCGCAGGAAGCCGCCCATCGGGAAGAAGTCCTGCACGCCGCTCTCTGATTCCAGCGTCGTCGCGTAGCTCAAGCCGAGTTGCAGGCTGTTCTTGCCACGGCTCCAGGTTTGCGAGGCTTCTCCCTCGATCGTGTCGAAGTCGAGGTCGGCGCCGAGTCCGGGCCGGGAAAGCGTCCACTTGATGTCGCTGCGCAAACCGCTTCTCGGGAATCGCGTGTTGTCCAGCGTATCAAAGCGAAGACGGGCGAAAGCACCGCCCGTATCGAAGTCGACATTGGGCAACGCCGGATCGCCGACCCTTACCCTGGCCTCACCGAGTCCGCGGAACACGCCGATCCGGAATTCGCCAATGCGTCCCAACTCGCGCCCGAGGTCGATGCCGGCTTCCGCCCCCGACAATCGCAGGCGTGCGATCGTTGCATCATTGGCGAACGCGTTGAGATTGGTCTGTTCAATGTTGACGTGCGGGGCGATAAAGAGCCGCGAGTCGAAACTCAAGGGCTGGTAGAACTCCGAGAACAACTTCGGATCGGTCCCGAGGCGCAAATCGGTACGCCACTCCGCACCCAGGCGGTTAATCCCGGCACGTGTCATGCGTGCCTCGAGATTAAAGGCCGTGGAACCCTCGAAGTCGTCCTCCAGCGATACACCGAACTGCAGGAAATTCGGTCCCCAGCTCTTGCTGCGCGTGCGATACACGACACCCACTCCCCCGTCCTCCTCGACGAGTTCATAGCTGACCTTTTCGTAGAGGCCCAGGCCGTAAAGGCGATCCGCATTCTGCGCGAGGACTGCATGATCGACAGGGTCGCCCGCCGCGATGGTGAGCCTTGACATGAGGACCTGGGACAGGAGCCGGTCGTCGTGTACGACCCGCACAAATGCCAGCGTCGATGCCGGCGCGACCGGCCGGGACCGCTGTGCGAGGTAGGCGCGCCATGCAACGTCATCTACCGCAAGCGCCCTGAGCTTGTCTTCCTGGTTACGCGCCGCGATGACACCGGGCTCGATCGCCTCGACGATGCCGTCAAAATTGGTGGACGCGAATGTCCCGAGTTCAGGCCGGATCAGAATATCCTCGTCGCCGAGGCGCTCGATCTGGCGTAGCGTTTCCTTGCGAATCAGGATCGTCAGCATTTGCTCGGAGATAGTCAGCACCGAATCCAGCTCGTCAATCAGGTACAGGGGAAACTCGACGTCGACCGCGATGATGATGTCAACGCCCATTTCCTGCATCACGTGCACGGCCAGGTTGCCCACGAGCCCGCCGTCGACGAGTAGCCGATCGTCGATGCGCACTGGCGAGAACACCCCGGGTACGGACATGCTCGCGCGAATCGACTGCGCCAGGTCACCTTTGTCCATGACCCAGATCTCGCCACGCTCGATATCCGAGGCGACTGCGCGGAACGGAATGGGCAGATCATCGAAACTCTCGATGTGCGATACGCCCAGCGTGAGCTCGCGTAGCAACATGTCGAGCTTCTGGCCCTGGATCGCACCTTGCGGCAGCACGAGTTCCGTGCCGCGCAGCCCGAGTTCGAAATCGATCGGGACTTCGCTGTCGTCCTGCTTGCGGCGGAAATCGAGATATTCCCTGTTCGGCCTGTCCGACAGTGCAACCGCCCAGTCCAGTGAACCGACCAGCTCCTCGAGTTCATCGGCGCTCATACCGATCGAATAAAGCCCTCCGACGATGGCACCCATGCTGGTTCCGGCAATCGCATCGACGGGAATTTGCAGACGCTCCAGTTCCTTCAGTACGCCGATGTGGGCGGCGCCACGCGCGCCGCCGCCGCCCAGAACCAGGCCAACGCGCGGACGCGCCGCCGCCGATTCTGCGCGATCCGTTGCGGCCGCCTCCTGGGCGACAGTGGCCTCCGCGACGAGCGATAACAGGACTACCACTGCCGGGACGAGCCGGCACCACGCGATACTCATAGGTCTATCCTACCCGCAACGACTCGGCGTACGCCGTGAGCGCCTCGATCTGTTGCGTTTTTCGTTCCAGGTTCCAGCCTGCTTCGGTCGCCGCAATTGCAGCGATCCTGGGATACAGGGGGCGGCCCTGGTCGGCGTCGAAGCCGACCATCAGCCGACGAAAGACGATGTCCTCGAGCGTTTGCGCGAACTCTTCACGCAACGCAAACACAACCTCAGCTGCCAGGACGCGCTCTTGCTCATCCAGCGTCACCGCCAGCGCGCTGTTGGCTTCGGCAAGATCTGCGATCGCCGCTGCGCGACCACCGTAAATGTGCAACATGCGCTCTACGCCGGCATCCGCGAGCACGGCAAGCTTAAGAAGTCGTTCGCGTGCGCGATCAATGCCCCACGCGCCGGGCAGGCCCGTGTCGCGCGTGCGGCATTTCGGCAACTTCAGGTGCTTCAGCTTCGCGATCTTGTCGACGGTCTGTTCGGCGAGGTTTCGATAGGTCGTTAATTTTCCACCGACGATCGACACCATGCCGCTGGCAACCTCCTTGTTGACCTTGATGATATGGCGTCGCGTTATCGCGGATTCGGGGCCCGCTTCCTTGTATGGCAGTGGCCGGACGCCCGCGTACGCATAGTGAATATCGCCGCGCGACAACGACGCTTGCGGGAAGACGCGATTGGTCTCTGCAAGCAGATAGTCCACTTCAGCATCGCTGGCTCGAATACGGTCGAGGTCTTCGTCGTAACGAATGTCGGTCGTGCCAATCAGGTACTGGTCGTTCCAGGGAATTATGAAGAAGGGCCGGCCGTCGGCTGCGGCCTCAACGTAAAACGCATCCCGTGGCGCGCCAGCAAAGTTGCCCACGATGCTGCGGCTACCCTTGGTGCCGCCGATCAGTCGCCGGGATGGCACCGGCGCGACGCCCAGCACGCGATCGACCCAGGGTCCCGCTGCATTGACGACGGTATTGACATCGACACTCTGCTCCTTGCCGTTCGCATCCCTGTAGGCCACGGCGCGAACGGCACCGGCCTCCGCGGCAATGCGCGTGACCTCGCAATGCGTGCGAATCTCTGCACCCGCGGACCGGGCGGCGAGCAGGTTCTCGAGCACCAGCCGTTCCGCGAACGTCACCTGCGCATCGTAGTAGCGTGCTGCGGCCCGCAAGCCATCGGCCTGCAGGCCGGGTTCCTCGGCCTGAATTTCGGCGCTGTTCAGCATCTCGTGGTTCGGCACGGTCTTGCGTAGCGATAGCAGGTCGTAGGCGAGCATGCCGATACGAATCAACAATGGTCCGCGGCGCGCACCCGCATAGACAGGAATGCAAATGCGCAGGGGCTCGACGAGATGCGGCGCCGTGAGTCGCAGGTAGCGTCTTTCGTGCAGCGACTCGTACACAAGCGGAATCTCGCCATACTCCAGGTAGCGAAGCCCGCCATGGATCAGCCGGCTGGAGATGCCCGAGCAGCCGCTGCACAT